>JBEIGR010000212.1:0-8278 GCA_040381795.1 Verrucomicrobiaceae bacterium
AGCACAAAGGCAAACACCAGCCTCCCCTGCCCTCCCATCCACCGGCGGCCACGCAGCCACCACGCCACACCCAACAATCCCACCAGCAGCGCCACCGCACGCAGCACCGGCCCCTCCGTCACCGACTGATACACCGGCCACTGCGGATACAGGTTCTGCCCCGAGGGCCACACGATCATCCGCAGGTATTCCACGATCACCGTCCACTGCGTGATCACATACTGCCCGTGTCCCCACGGCTTATCCCGCAGGTTCACGATGTGCAGTGCCTGCGCCAAGCTCCACTCACCACCGTTTTGCGCCGCAGAGACCGCCATCACCATCACCGACACCAGCGGCAGTGTGAGCAGCAGTGGCACCGCCCGCCACAGCGTCGTGCGCAGCCGTGTGCCCACCACCAGCCAGTCTAGCCCCACCGCCAGCAGCGGCACCACCACCACATCCTCCTTTGTCAGCATCCCCAGCAGCGCCGCCGCCACAGCCCCCGCCATCAGCCCGTGCCGGCGCCACCCTTCCGCCGCCACCGCCTTGAAATACAACACCAGACACAGCAACACGAAGAACGCCCCCAGCGAGGTAAAACGCTGCACGATGTACGTCACCGATTCCACCGCCAGCGGATGCGCCAGAAATACCAGCGCCGAACTCACTGCGATGAACCGCACCGATGCCGCGCTCATCAGCCCGCGCCCCTCCAACGCCCGGCCCAGCTTCATCAGCAGCACCAAGATCAGCCAGCCATTCGCCGCATGCACCACAATATTCACCACGCGAAACCACCGCGGCTCAAACCCATCCAGCGCATGGTTCCCATAGAACGTCGCATACCCCAGCGGCCTCAGCACCATGTTCGCTGTGAGATCAGGCTCCATGCCCAGCTTCAGAGGCCACTCCACAAAGCCTCGAAAATCCGCCAGGTAGGCAAATGCCGTCGTCTGCGCGAAAAACGGATTGTCCTTCATGTAGTAGCAGTCATCGAAGGTCATCGGAAAATCCGCCGTCCAGCCGTAAAGCCCCGCGCACAGCACCGCACAAACCAGCGCCATCCACCACGCCAGTCGGGAATCCGTGAACCACGAGCGAATCGGCGGCGCCGACGTTTCAGCCGCCGAGGAACCTGTTTTTCGAAGCATGCGTTTTTTCGTCATCACCCCGCCAGACTGCCATGAAACCGCCCCCGCCATCAAAAGACTGCCCCCGTCCGCCACCACGCCACCCGCCGCCCGCCACGCCTCCTCCTCATGTCCTACATCCATCCACCCCGCCTTCAAGCCCACCGCTACAAATGCTGTCGCGGTAAGCGTACACCGCCTCTCCGAGGCGGCTCATCCCCAAAGCTTGAGACACGGACTGGAAAGTCCGTGCTACGGCAAGAAGGCCATCCACGAGGCTTTCGCCCCTCGCCAAGCTCTCCATTTCGGTCTCTACTCGCCGCGAGCGGAGTCACGGACTACGCCAGCGCAACGTTAGAATAGATGCACTGGCTGTGGGAAGCTCGAATTCAACTTGCAGGCTTATCGCCGGTTGCATCTCACGCCTTGTTCGATTCTTTGATTCTTGAGATCAAGCCGACCAATGGACTTCAGAATTGCCTCTCGATTCTTGGCGAGCTGAATCCATTTTGGCAGCCGACTCGCCAAGCTCTTGTTGCTCCATCCATATTCCGAATCCTTTGTCCGACTCCGTTGGGTAGCAGAAACAAATCTCCTCAAAAACTCCAGATGGGACGGATTGTAAGCCCAAAGCGTATCGCCGCAGCATGATGTCTGGAGCCAGAGAGGATAACCGAAGCACGGATCAGCAGGCGTGGAATA
This sequence comes from Verrucomicrobiaceae bacterium, assembly GCA_040381795.1. Classification (GTDB taxonomy): domain Bacteria; phylum Verrucomicrobiota; class Verrucomicrobiia; order Verrucomicrobiales; family Verrucomicrobiaceae; genus Prosthecobacter. The sequence goes on from JBEIGR010000212.1 coordinate 1,815, forward strand.
CCAGGGGAACGCCATCGAGCTCTCGGACCAATCCTCAACGTGAGGACAGGTGGTGCAAGCAAGACGGCGATCTGCAAACTGTTTGGTATTCTCGCTATCCTTGTTGCGGATGATCGCGCAATTCCCGCACTTCGGGCATTTGACCCACATCTCCGTGATGTAGTCGAATACGCGCTCTTTTCCATCAACGAAGGTCTTCATATTCTTGATCGAACGTTATTCAGCCACACCAACCTGTGGAATAGCCGGGGTGAGCAGAGGGGAGAGTAGGGCGTTCACAAGAGGGAGAGATTTGGAAACCATCCTGCAACGGAAGCCGTTCAGCCGCCGGAGGTCAATCCTCGGATGTCGTGAGCAACTGATACGGTGCGTCATCCGTCTTGGTGAATCTGTTTCACCGCTCATGGGACGCTGAGGCCCCGTCTTCATCAGCGTCACACGGAAAATGACTCCTCAATACACCTCGTCATGCGTGCCGGTGTTCAGCAGCAGCACACGGGCATGACCGCCCTCTTCTTCAAAGACGATGCGCAGATCATATCCGGCGCTGATAGCACGCAGGCCGCGCAGTTTGCCGCTCAGAGCGTGGTTGCGGAGCGCTGGGTGGAAGGGCTGATCCATGAAAAGTGTCAGCGCAGCCTCTACCCGTCGCTGATCCCGCACGGCCAGCCGAGCAAAGGCCTTGTCGAACCTGCTCGTCGTGTAGAGCGTCATGGCCGGGGTTTGCGCAGGTGGGAGATCAGCGACTCAGGCGAGGTGAAGGGGCCGCTCAGTTGCGACGCTTTCCGCGACTCACGCTTGGCTTCGAGGATCTCCCTCGTCTCCCTGGCACTGAAGCGATAGGCCTCTGGCTCCTCCGCCAGGGCGAAAGGAATCGAGTGTGTGGCCACCACCTTCTTCAGAAACACCCGCACGGCGCTGTTCATATCCAAACCCAGCCCATCCAGCACTTTGGCGGCTTTCTTTTTAAGCAGGGGATCAAGGGTGACTTCAAGTGTCTGCTGGCTCATGCCCGCATCGTAGAGGGAACTTCCACTCGCTGCAAGGTTTCATGCCACGCATCCTCCTCACACGGTGTCACGGCCCAGTCTGCGCCATCAGCGCAGGCAGATCGGGATCGTTCACATTCAATTCCACGGCGCGTTGGAGGTAGAAGCGGGCTTTGTCCGTCTGGCGGAGATCGAGGAGGCAGGCACCGAGGACCTTGTGGGCATAGAAATGATCCGGGCTGGCTTCCAGCACGCGCTCGAGTGCTTGCATGCCTTCATCGAAGCGGCCCATGCCGGCGAGCGAGAGGCCTTTGTAATAGAGCATCTGTACCTCCAGCGGATGCTTCACCGCAGCCTCGCCGAGCGCGGCGTCCACGACCTCCAGGCAATCGGTCCACTGACGCAGAGAGACGAGGGAATCGGCGAGGTTGTAATAGCCCATGAGCACCCGTGGGCGGATCTCGATGGCGTGGCGAAAGGCTTCCACGGCCTTGGAGCGGTCGCCATAGCGCACCTCGGCCGCGCCGAGATTTACCCAGGCGACGTAGCAGCGCGGGCTTTTCGTGGTGGTATCCTCCCAAAGCGTGATGGCGGAGCGCCAGACCTCGTTTCGCGCACAGGTGGCCCACGACAAGCTGGTGAGAGCCACGGCGGCGAAGCTGCAAACACTTACGCCAAGCCCACGCGATGGCCGCCAGGTGCGCAGCACATCCAACACGCAGGCGAGCATCACAAAGACGCCGACGGAGGGCAGGTAGGCGCGGTGCTCCGCCATGAGATTGGGCAGCGGCACGAGGCCGGAGGAGATGAAGACGGTGGCGAGATACCAGGCGAAAAAAACCGCCACGAGCCGCCCATGCCCTTCCCCCGAACGCCGCCACCACCACACGCTGCCTGCGATGAGCAGGCCGAGCACGGCGACGGCTCCGAGCACGGCGACGGCTCCGAGCACGGGGCCATCTAGCAGTGAATCGTAGGATGCCGGTCTCCAGCACAGGTTTTGCCCTGTGGGCCAGACGATGAGGCGCAGGTACTCGACCATCACGGGCAGTTCGCTCACCAAATACTGCCAGCTCCCCCAGGGCGAGTCCTGACGATTCACGAGATGAAAGGCCTCGCCGAGATGCCAGGAATCCTCCGCGAGCGAGTGGCTGCAAATCAGCGTGAGCACGGGCACGAGCGGCAGGCAGAGCAGCAGCGGCAGTGCCCGCCTGAGCGCGGTGCGAAGACGGGTGCGCAGCAGCAGCCAGTCGATCCCGACGGCGAGCAGCGGCACGGTGGCGATGTCTTCTTTGACGAGCATGCCGGTGAGGGCGCAAAGCACCGCGCCGGTGCGCAGCAGCACCCGATGATTCCTTCGGGTAGCATCCACCGAGGTAAAGTAGAGCACGAGGCAGCCGAGCAGCAGCATCGTCCCCATCGAGGTGAAGCGCTGGATGATGTAGGTCACCGATTCCGTGGCCAGTGGATGCACGGTGAAAGCCAGCGCGGCCACCGCCGCCACAAACAACGCGGAATCCGGCCGCGTGAGCACTTTGCCCGCCACACGCCGCACGAGCAAAAACATGAGCCAGCCATTCAGCGCATGGATCACCATGTTCACCACACGGAAACCTCGCGGCTCAAATCCACCTAGCAGATGATTCCATTGCAGCGTGAGGTAGGCGATGGGGCGCATGACGATGTTCACCGCAAGATCGGGGTCCTCCACGCCCACAAGCGGCTCCCGCACAAACGAACGAATATCCGCCCAATGCTCGAAAGGTTGCCCGGCCTTGAACCACGGGTTGTCGATCATGTAAAAGTAGTCGTCATACTCGAAGGGAAAGTCCGCCGTCCAAGCGTAGAGGCCCGCGCAAAGCCCCGCAATGACCACCGCCATCACGATGCCAGACCATGAGCGACGCGGAGACGGCTCCAGAGCCTCCGGCTGCATCACCGAGGGGTTTGCTCGTTGTTTCTTGGGCTTGGATTTCTTCGCCATGATGCCGCTCATTCTGCCATCGCACGCTGTCGCAGCGCAAAAGACACGGACTGTCACCCCGAGGCTCCGCATGGAAGCCATTCCCTCCGCCACTCACCTGTCACTCACGCCACGATCTCGCCACGACATGCAGGGATGTCCCGAACGGCATCCGCGTGTGGCGGCAGAGCGCTGCATCGAGCTTACCACCCGCAGCAAGCAAGGCATTCAACCAACGCGGCGGCATCGCCAGATCTCCGTCCGCACTTTGCGAGAGCCAACGGCGTAGCAGCAGCGGCAGGAAGAGCCAGGCATTCCAGTAATGCGCCTCCGCGATCTCAAAGCCATGCGTTCGTAGCAGCCGCTTCAATACCCGCAGCCGGTAGCGGCGCACGCCATCGACCGCCTCATCATGCGCTCCACGCAGACAGTCGAAGGCGGGCACATTCAGAATGAGCACGCCGCCACGTTTCAGCACGCGGCGCATCTCCGAGAGCGCCAGATGCTCGTCCACTTGGGCATGATAAAGCACATCGAGACTCAGCACCGCCTCGAAGGATTCATCCGCATACGGCATGGCATGCACACTCGAAACGAGCACGTGCTCCAGTCCGCGAGCCCGGCAGTGCTCTACCGCCTCCGCAGCGATGTCACAGCCATGCGTCTGCCATTCGTTTAACAGAGAAAGCATGCCGCCCGTGCCACAACCGACATCGAGCAGGCTTTGCCCCTGCGGCAATGTGCTTCTCAAGACTCGAAGCACCTGCCCACGCAGCACGCGATACCACCAGTGCTCATCCTCGACCTGCCGCATGAGGTCATATTGCCCTGCCTTCATGCTCGGAAATCCTCCACCGCTGCACAAACCGCGTCTATCGCCGCCTCACTCAAATAGGGATGCAGCGGCAGCGAAAGCACTTCCCGCACCGCTTTCTCCGCCATAGGATAACTCTCCGCACAAGCAAAGGCCTGCTGCTGATGCAGCGTCGATGGATACAGCACGGCTGAGGGCACGCCGCGAAGCTTCAAATGCGCCTGCAAACCATCCCGATGCTCCGAACGAATCACGAACTGATGAAACGCATGCCCGCAGCCCTCACGCACCACCGGAAGCCGCACGCCGCGCAGCTTGGAAAGATAGCGCGAGGCCAGTTCGCCACGCTTTTTCACCTGCGCCGATAGCGAAGGCAGTTTCACCCGCAGCATGGCCGCCTGCATCTCATCAAGGCGGCTGTTGATGCCCGGCAGCTCGCTGACATGCCGCTGCCGCCAGCCATATTCCCGCAGGCAGCGCAGCTTTTCGGCCAAACCAGCCTCCGAGGTCCAAACCGCACCTGCATCGCCGAGTGCACCCAGATTCTTCGTGGGATAAAAACTCCACACCGAGGCTCGTCCGAGCGTTCCGACTGCTTTTGGCCCCAAACGAGCGCCGTGCGCCTGCGAAGCATCTTCGATCAAAAAAACGCCCTGAGCTTCGCACACCTCTTCGAGGGCCTTCCACTCACACGGATGCCCGTAAAGATGCACCGCAAGCACGGCTTTGATGCCACGCTGGCTCTGAAGCACCTCTCGAAGCGACTGCGGGCATAGCGTGAGCGTCTCCTCCTCCACATCGCAAAGCACCAGGCGTGCTCCCGCCCTCTTCACCGCCGCCGCCACGGCGGATGGAGCCAGCGCTGGCACCACCACGCCATCTCCCGGCCCGACCTCCAGAGTCCGCAGCAGCAGCTCGATGGCATCCGTCCCACTCGCCACGCCCACCGCATGTCCCACACCTAGAAACGCCGCGAACTCCGCCTCAAACGCCCGCACCTCCTCACCGAGGATGAAGCGGCCGCTTTGCAGCACGCGTTGCACCGCCAGCATCAGCGCATCATGATGATGCCGCTGGTCCTCGGCGGGAAATTCAGGAAACAGTGGCATGGATGTCACTTCCACCCTCGCTCGCACCTGCCGCAACAGTCAGCTTTTGTAGCGGAAGCGTTCACATCCACGTCATTCTCGTCGCACTGCGGATTGCATCCCTGGCGATTCATCGTAAAAACTGCCCCTCATGTCCGATTCGCCCCCAGCCACACCCATTTTGACCTCCGCCTCCGGCGTAATGGCGAAAGGCCCTGGCGATACCGTGAAGCTCGATCCCGTCTGGGACGAGCGCAGCCAGCGCCTCCGCGTCCTCATCGACGACAATCTCCCCACCGCGCTGCATAAGCTAGCCGCCGATCTCATGAGCTCCCTCCGGCACAATGCCGGCGTGGCGGAGCGCTTCGATGCCTTCTGCGTGCAGGCCTTTTCAAAGCCGGACTGGGCTGTGCCCGCCAGCGCCTTCATCGGTGAGCTCTTCGAGGACAATGAAGACCGCCTCGCCGAGCTCGTCCGCGTGCCGGATCTCGTCATCGAGCTGGGCTGCGGCCAGGCTGCCGTCGCCTGCACCGTCGCCTCCAAATGGGCCACCCGGGGTGAGACGCACCGCCTTTCCCGCTTCGCTGAGTCTATCATCGCCGCGCAGGGCATGATGAAAAACGCCGCTGCCGTCGAGGTCATGCTCGCCCTCTCGGCCACACTCGCCATCACACGCCCCTCGCGTGCCGAGCATCTCCTCAATGCCGCCGTGCCACTCGCCTCCGAAGAGCACGCCGAATCCCTCGCGGATGCTAGGCGGTGGCTCGCCGCTGGCCGCAGCCTTGCCAGCTCCCCGCAGGACATCCGCGATCTCTGGGATACCCGCCTCCGCCGCCCGCGTGTGGCCTGGAAATGGGAATCCACCGAGGAGCGGAAAGCCCTCAAAGCCCTCGCCGAGAACCTCAGCCCCGATTCCGAACTCGCGCCCCTCGTTCAAAAGATCGTCCCTGCCTGCTGGTGGGATATCCTCCTCCAAAAAGACACCTCTGAGCAGGCCCTCCAGGCACGTCTTGATGCGCTCTCTACCTCGGCCAGTTCGCCTGCGGCAGTGACCTCCGCTCCGCTGGCGGTTGCCCCCTCCCTCTTGACTCGGAAGCCCCATCGCGAATGGACGGATGATGGCGATGCGCCCCTCGGCGTTCGCCCTCAGGCCAGCTCCACGGCACGCTTCATCCTCGGCTGGGCCTTCGGTGTCTTCGTCATGGGCCTCAGCTTCTTCCTCGCGCCCGATGCCATGCATCGTTTCATCAAAGACGTGCGCCAATCTCTCAGCCCATCATCCCCAGAAGCCACCCCGCAGGCCACCGCCAAGCCTTCCTCATCTGAGCCAGCCACCTCACAAACCTCGGCTCCCACCAAGAAGGACACCACCACCGTCCCACCCGCGCCAGGCGTGCCTGAGCTCAGCGGCAAAGCCTGGCGAGAGGCACAGGCACAGAAATTTGCCCGTCACAACACCGCCATCGCCTATCTCTTTGCCAAAGTGAAACGCAGCAAGTGGAACGATAACCAGCTCATCCTCTCCGGCCACAATGCCGAGCTGCCCTTCTCGGACGAAAGATACCTCCAGCTCCTCGTTTGGCTGCATCTCGATCCACCCGATGACGCTG
>JBEIGR010000213.1:0-8273 GCA_040381795.1 Verrucomicrobiaceae bacterium
GGAGATCGAGCCCGGCGAACGAGTGCGGATGCACGACATCAAATATTACGGAGGCCGCACGCCGTTGCTTTATTTGCCTTACTTGGCTCAAGGTTTGGATCAGGAACAAGGCTTCCGCATCTCCCCCGGCTACAATAGCCGCTGGGGTGCCTTTCTTCTCAATCGGCTGACGGTCTTTCACGGCACCCATACCGAGGCACGCTACCAGTTGGATCTTCGCAGCTTCCGCGGCATCGCGGGCGGTGTCGATTTCTACTCCATGCGTCACAATGCCAACCGGGGTAATTTCGGCCAGCTCAAGATCTACGGCATGAATGATAGCGGTGCGAACCGCAATACAGTTGGGACGGCGCGTGCCACCATCGATAAGACTCGTTACCGCCTGAATTTCCAACACCGCATCTACCTGCCAGGCCCTGATGTGAGCACTTGGTACATTGATTTCGATATCAACAAGCTCAGTGACGTCCACTTTTACGAAGACTTTTACTTCAACGAGTTCCTCTCCACGCCAGAGCCTGACAACCAGATTTCCGTCGTCAAAAAATCGGATGCCTTCGTCGCCACGCTCATGGCACGCGTGCAGCTCAACAAATTCTACCGCTCAGCCGAACGCCTGCCGGAGCTTTCCTTTGATTTTGTACGGCGTCCAATCTTCGGTACACGGCTGCAGCATCAAGGCACCATTTCTGCTGGTGTGTATGCCGAGCGTATCGGCAAGTATGAGCAGGCGGAACTCCAGCGCCTAGGCACGATCGGCCTGCTCGGAGCGGGTGCCGTCAATGCGCAGGGAGCCACCGCATCCTATGCCAGCCTCCTCGGGCTGCCGCTTGGCTCCCAGATCGGCGGATTGGAGACACTCGCTGGCCTCAATGTCATCAACTCACGCCTTTCGGAGCCTGATTTCACCCGCTTCCACACCTACCATGAGTTCCTCTATCCAAAGACCTTCTTCGGTTGGCTGAATGTCACCCCGCGCCTCGGAGCTGGCTTCACCAGCTACCACAGCATCGATGGCAGCCTCTCCGGCAAAAGGAACTTCTCCCGCGCCATCATGAGCGCCGGCCTGGATGTCTCCTTCAAGCTCACCAAATCATGGTCTGACTATCAAAACCACGCCTGGGGCCTCGACGGCATCCGTCACGTCCTCCAGCCCTACCTGAACTACTCCTACATGGATGCCTCCCAGGATGCTGGACTCCCCGCCATTGATCGCCTCAGCGCCACCACCCGCCCTCGCTCCATCGATGGCGCTCTTTTCACCGCTGTGGATGCCCTCCGCTCCTGGAACGTCGCCCGCATCGGCGTGATGAACCTCCTCCAGACCCGCCGCGACCACAATTTCAACAGCAGCTTTGCCAGCACCTACAATGGCGAACTCATCGCCGAAGAGCGCACCCACAACTGGCTGGGAATGAACACCTACATCGATCTCTTCGCCAAGGATCCTGAGTTCGGGCGCGACCGCTCCAATCTCTACAACGACATTTTCTGGTCCCCTATGCCGTGGGTCACCTTCAATTCCCAGATCCAGCTCCCGCTCTCCGGTGCGCGGGGCAACTTCACGGACTTCAACAACTCCATCACCTTCATGCCCAACAAGCACATGTCGATCACCATGGGGCATCAGTATCTCAACAACAACCCCTACTTCCCGCAGGACTCCAGCCGCCTGTTTTCCACCATTTACGCCCGCCTGACGGAAAACTGGGGCCTCTCCACTACCCATGTCTTTGAGGCAGATGACGGCACCATGGAGTTTCAAAGCTATGCCCTCACGCGTGATTTCAGCAGTTGGCTCTTCTCCATCGGTGCCATGGTGCGTGACAACCGCACCGGCTTCTCTGACTACGGCATCCTACTCGGCTTCACCCTCAAGGATCTGCCCCAGTTCAACTTCGATTTCGACTTCAATCCAGGCATCGGCGGCCAGGGCCAGCAGACCCCCGGCGGCAATTGATCCCCGCCCATCGCGACGAGAAAGTTTGCAGCGTGTACTTGAGCCGCCAGCCCTGTGCTCTTAGCGTGCTAGTTCTCACATGAAACTCACCATCATCGGTTCCGGTTACGTCGGCCTCACCACGGGCGCTTGTTTTGCAGAAGTCGGCCATCAGGTCTGCTGCGTGGACAATGACCCACGCAAAATCGAGTCCCTCCTCGCTGGCGAGATCCCCATTTACGAGCCAGGCCTCGAATCCCTCGTCAAAAAGAACGTCGCCGCTCGCCGCCTGCGCTTCACCACCTCCACCGAGGAGGGTGTCGAGCATGGCGAGGTCATCTTCATCGCCGTCCCCACCCCGCCGCAGCCCGATGGCAGCGTGGACCTGAGCTTCATCGAAAAAGTCGCCCGTGAGATTGCCGTCCATCTCGATTCCTACCGTGTCGTCGTCGATAAAAGCACCGTCCCCGTGAAGACCGGCGAACGCGTCGCCAACACCATCCGCCGCTATGCCAAGCCCGGCGTCGAGTTCGACGTCATCAGCAATCCCGAATTTCTCCGCGAAGGCAGCGCCGTCGAAGACCTCATGAAGCCTGACCGCATCGTCATCGGTGGGAATAGCGACCGTGCCCTCGCCTTGATGCAAAAGATCTACGAGCCCTTCGTCGCCCCCGTGCTCGTCACGGACATCAATAGCGCCGAGCTCATCAAGCACGCCGCCAACAGCTTCCTCGCCCTCAAAATCAGCTACGCCAACGCCCTCTCCGAAATCTGCGAAGCCGCTGGAGCCGATGTCCTCAAAGTCACCGAAGGCATCGGCACCGATAAACGCATCGGCCGCGCCTTCCTCAATGCCGGCCTCGGCTATGGCGGCTCCTGCTTCCCCAAAGACATCGCCGCCTTCATCGCCATCGCCCGCCAGCTCGGCAGCCCCTTCGGCCTCCTCGAAGAAGTCCAGCGCATCAACGACCGCCAGTTCAAACGCTTCCTCGACGGCATCCGCGAAGCCCTCTGGGTGCTCAAAGAAAAAAAACTCGCCATCTGGGGCCTCAGCTTCAAGCCCAACACCGACGACGTCCGCTCCTCCACCGCCATCCGCCTCGTCGAAGCCATCGTGGCCGAAGGAGCCGAAGTCACCGTCTTCGACCCCAAAGCCATGGAAAAGGCCCGCGAGCTACCCATCGCCTCCAAAGTCAAATTTGCCGAATCCGCCCTCGAAGCCGCTGCCGATGCCGAGGCCCTCATCATCGCCACCGAATGGCCCGAATTCGCCGCCATTGATCTCGCCCAACTCCGCGAGGTCATGCGCACCCCGCTCATCTTTGATGGTCGAAACCTCATCGACCCCATCGCCGCCGCCGATTTTGGCTTCCAATACCGAGGCATCGGCCGTGGAGCCGCCATCGAGCGTTCCTGAGCCATCTTGCAAAGCCCGCCGCAGCATGGTAACGGCCCTCCCACATGAAAGCCGTCCTCCGCCTAGCCCTTCTCCTGCTCGCCAGCCTTGGGCTTAGCAGTTGCCAATTGATCGGCGCCGCCATCAACACCGCGTTACGCCTCGCCCCCTATTTACTCGTCGAAAACGAGGCCGATAATTCTAGCGCGCCCATCGAAAAGCGTGCTGGCCGCATTGAAAACGCCCCTGCATACGAAGGCCGGAATCCCCTGCCCCGACGTATCGCCGTCGAAAACATCGCCAACCGCTGAATCCGACGCCCACCATGGACTGGCAGCGCATCCGAGACGACTTCCCCATCCTCCAGCAAGAGGTAAACGGCCACCCGCTCATCTACCTCGATAGCGCCGCCTCCTCCCAAAAGCCCCGCAGCGTCATCGCCGCCCTCACCCACTACTACGAGCGTGATAATGCAAACGTCCACCGTGCCCTCCACGCCCTCAGCATGCGAGCCACCGATGGCTTCGAGGCCGCCCGCCGCACCGTCGCCCGCTTCCTCTCCGCCGCCTCCGAAAACGAGATCATCTTCACCCGTGGCACCACCGAAGGCGTCAATCTCGTCGCCAATGCTTGGGGCAGTGCCAATTTAAAGCCCGGCGATGTCATCCTCACCACCGGCATGGAGCATCACAGTGATCTCGTCCCCTGGCAGCTCGCCGCCCAGCGCACCGGAGCCACCCTCAAGCACATCCCCGTGCTCGACGACGGCACGCTCGACATGGAAGCCTTCGAAAAGCTCCTCACCCCCCAGGTCAAGCTCCTCGCCCTCGTCCACATCTCCAACTCCCTCGGCACCATCAATCCCGTCCGAGAGATGTGCGCCCGAGCCAAAGCCCTCGGAGCCACCACCTTCGTCGATGCCGCTCAAAGCGCCGGGCACATCCCCCTCAGCGTCCAGGACATCGGCTGTGACTTCCTCGCCTTCTCCGGGCATAAAATCTGCGCCCCCACCGGCATCGGCGTCCTCTACGGCCGCATGGCCATCCTCGAAAAAATGCCCCCGTGGCATGGCGGCGGAGAAATGATCCTCAGCGTCACCCTCGATAGCTGCACCTACAAAGCCCCGCCCGCCCGCTTCGAAGCCGGCACCCCCGATATCGCCGGAGCCATCGGCCTCGCCGCCGCCATCGACTACCTCGAAGCCATCGGCCTCTCAAACATCGAGCAGCACGGCCTCCAGCTCGCCTCACACGCCCTCGAAAAACTCGGCTCCATCGAAGGCCTCCGCATCCTCGGCCCCACAACGGGCCCACGCGGCTCCCTCGTCGCCTTCCATTGTGACTTCGCCCACCCGCATGACATCGTCGAATGGGCTAACACCTACGGCATCGCCATGCGCGGCGGCCATCACTGCACCCAGCCGCTGATGAAGCGCTTCAAAGTCCCCGGCACCACCCGCGCTTCCTTCTACCTCTACAACACCCCCCAAGAGATCGACCGCCTCGCCGAAGTCCTCCAGTCCGCCCGCCAGTTCTTCTCCTGACACCGCCCACCGCCCACCGTCATTCGGCTTTAGTTATTCCCCCCCGCCATGTCCCCCGAAGAGCTCCGCGATCTCTACCAATCCGTCATCCTCGATCACTCCCGCAAACCACGGAACCACGGCGAGATCCCCCCGCCCTGCCTGCACGCCCATGGCGACAATCCCTCCTGCGGTGACGAGATCGACATCTGGGTGAAGCTCGACGATCAAAACCACATCGCCGACATCAAATTCACCGGCCAAGGCTGTGCCATCAGCCAGGCCAGCGCCTCCATGATGACCGTGAAGGTCAAAGGCCGCTCCACCGCCGCTGCCGCCGCCATGCGTGAAGACTTCCGCCGCGTCGTCATGGGTGATGGCAAGCCTCAAGACGAAGACGCCCTCGGTGAGCTCACGCTCCTCGAAGGCGTCCAAAAATTCCCCCAACGCGTCAAATGCGCCATGCTCGGCTGGCGGGCACTCGAGCAAGCCCTGGAAAACAAATAATCAAGGCAGCCTCCCACAAAACCCCTGTGTGCCTCCGTACCCTCAGCGGTAGGCCAGCTCGATTCACCACAGAGCACAGAGGTTGGATAAGCATGTTGCCAAAGGCTCAAGCTGCCCAGTTTTTGCAGACGATGCGGCCAAAGTCCCCTTTCTTCGTCCCGTGCGGGAGGTGCTTGTAGAGAAAGACCATGCACTATTTGCCAGGCATCTTTTCTCGACACTATTTGCCAACTGCGCGGACTCGCAAACGTCGCAATGCAAACAGGCCCCCCTCGCTCTCAGCGATCTTTCGCGCTCCATCCTTTCGCCTCGGTCCGAAACTCTCCCGGTTCTGCCCAAAGATGCTCTCCACGAACTCCTTGCCTCCGATCACCAGTCCGTCGCTGAAGTATCGCACTCGTAGCCGCACCAGTTCTGCTACCGTGAGCTTTCCCTTCGCCTCCAGCACCGCTTTGGAGTCCTCCGCGCTCACGCCACGCCGCACCACCTCGCTCTTGTCCGCACTGCGCACCTCCACCGCGTGGCTGTAGAGCAGCTTTCGATATGCTTCCGCCCCGCCTGCACTCCCCCAGCCGTCCACGGGCTTCGCCGTCACCTTGCTCATCGCTCGCTGCGCCCTCCGGCTGCCGCTTAGAGCCTCCGCGTAGCCGCACCAGCGGTAGTCTTTCGGGTCCTTCACCAGCCCAGCACGCACCGGATTGAGATCAATGTAGGCCGCCATCGTATGCAGCGGCTCGCCTTTGCCCTCCACCAGCACGCTCTTGAAGCGGTCCATCCACAGCGTGCCCTTGCGCCCGCGACGCTTGTTGAACCACCGGCTGAACCTCTCCTTCACCTCCTTCACGTAGATCGAAAGATCACAAAACCGCTTCTTGATCGCCTCAATCTTCTCCTCTGCCAGCGACACCATCCCTCGACGTCTCAAATCCTCTAGCTCGTCCTTCAGCAAGCCCACGAAGGTCTTGCTGTAGAGCGTGCGCAAATGCTCCAGCAGCCTCGCCTCTCCCTCCGACCCCTCGAAGCGCCGCAACCACACCTCCCTCCACGGCACATCAACGAGCACGTGGAAGTGATTGCTCATCACACAGTAGGTTACCACCTTCACCCCGCAGAACTCGCTCATCTTCCACAGCAGGCGACGTAGCGCCTCCTTCTCCACGTCATCAAAATGCACGTCCCCACCGCAAGTGCGTGACATGGCGTGATAGCAGTAGGATTCAAAAGGCCCCTTTCCCACGATCCGCCGCCTGCCGCCGGACCAGGAACGCGCGGCAGGGTAAGGCCCGGTCTTCGCATCAATGACGCCGAGGGAGTCTTTGTCGGAAAGCGATTGGGAACGAGGAGAAACATTGGATTTCATGATCGCGAAGAAAGTCGAGGGAGGTGGTTAGTCAAACGTGATTATGTATATAATGCCTGGCATCTTTTTTTGGCATCTTTTTTGCATCTTTTTTGATTCTCCGTGCTTCATGTCGCCTGACCCCATTTACCTGCCACTGTTGGCAAGCGTGACAAACTTCAGTCTCTGTTCCGGCGTGGGGGTGGTGTTCCAAGGCATAGAACGCCTCGAAAAGTGTTACCCATGTCCCCGGTCAATCTGTTACCTATGTTCCCGGTCCATACCGGTCATTTACCTCTTCGAATTGATGTATAATCATGGATGCTTCCCCCTCGTCATAAGCATAAGTGCTGACTCTCCACCTACCGTTGCTTACCGGAACTTCAAAGCCATCGAAATTGCCTTCGCATATTTCCAGAGGGTCTGCGATCAGCATGGCTGTAGAATCAAAATAACAATCTTCTTGTACTTTAATGACGGTTTCAGAGTCAACTCGTTGCGGAAATTGCCATCCTTTTGGTCCACATAACCATCGCCAAATTAAGAATGTTCGAGATTGGCCTTCGATTTGTTCAATACTGCTGTGCCACAAGGAAGTGGGTTCCTTTCCAAAAATTAGAAGCTGATGGTTTGTCGAAGCAACTAACCAATTCGATTCCCATTTGCTTACAACTTCTGAGTAAACTTCAGACAGATTTAGTTCGCTATTAGGATCGATGATTATGTAAGGACCATTTTCACAGTAAACTTCGATTTTGGCTGTTTTCAAAATACGATGTATCATATGTGCTAGTAGGATACTTTGTTTTCGTAAATTCCGGTTCCTTCAGCAAGATAATATGTCTGATTTGGAACCTCATAACAAGGCTTGTCGTGAAAACTACCACTTCCATCTTTATACCAATTGATAAATCCATCAGGGCTAGAAATTCTAGTTATTGTCACAAAACAACACCCGCAATTTATCGCAGAAGTTCGATTCTTTGATTGCTCTGCACAATGCCCAAGTGCTTTTTGATTCTGTGTGTCCAGAGAAAAATTTGAGGTAGAACTAGCGGCCATTTGCACCAATTGAGCAGCAGCCGCAGCCCCACCTGCACGACCAGTAACAGGTCTATTGCCAGGTGGGGTTATAGGCACCTGACTGATTGGATAGTTCTTTGCCGCCTTCACTGCATTCGCTTGTTTTGGGAATGAGCATTTCGTGCATGACGGGAAACCTTGGAAAGGAAGTTTGTTTGGATTATGTCCAATAGGTGGAATGTGGTCTAGAACCGCAGTTCCGGTTTTGCTACCGCAAAGATGACAGCCATGTTTGGCGAACTGATCTTTCACCCATGTTCTTTGAAATTTTGTCCAATCCCTGTGATCTTCTAGTTTAATTGATTCTTTAGCGTGGAAACGGGGTCAGGGTGCAACTGCTTGACAAAAAGGTGGCATTCGTGGTTTTGTGGCATCGGCTTCATCCAAGGGGATTTTTATCTCTCTTCCATTACCTTCTTGAGCGCATACTTCCAGGCGAGACTCACCCGCGATGTCTCAAATACACGGCCGATGCTATCGCCTGAAC
>JBEIGR010000214.1:0-8232 GCA_040381795.1 Verrucomicrobiaceae bacterium
TCGAAGGTATTCCCGGCGATCAAAGAGCCCGTGGCGGCTGCTTTTTCGCCGCTCCAGCCGAGTTGCAGGATCTCGTAGCCGTTTTGATCGTCGATCTTCGGTCGATCAATAAAGCGGTTGTTGAGCACATGCAGTTGCTGCAGCCCGTCCTTCGGCAGTTCTGCCGCGCCAAGCATCTGCCCGATGTGCTTGAAGCCGCGGAAAGTCGAGTTCGACACCGTGTTGCCACGACCGCGCATGCTCATGAGCCAGAGATGCAGCTTTGGCCAGTCCGCCGGGTTCGTGGAGCCGCAGTTCTCAAAGCGAAGGCGGTTGAAGAGACAGTGGTAGGCCGGTTTTTCCACGCCATTGCCCACGCGGAAGAGCACCTCGTTGTTCTTTGACACCTTCACGCCCTGAAAAGCCAGATCATGCACGATGAGATGCTCGCCATGAAACGTCACCGCGGATTCGCCGGTGAAACTCACACTGTCCGGCTTCTCTGGCCGGATGATGATCGGAGCCTCCGCCGTGCCATGACCTTCAAAGGTGAATCGCGCATCTTTCCACGCCGTGCCCGCGAGCACGAGTTGATCGCCCGGCTTGAGCTTGCCGGACAAAGCCCGCACCTCGACCGCCGCACGAGCCACATGCACCTCACCGCCGCCAAACTCACCCGCCTCAATCTTCGCGAGTCGCGGATCAATAGGGCGCTGAAGATCGAGCCGCAGCGTCTTCGGCAGCTCGGCCGCCATCACACACGCGCTCCAAAGATAGAGGCCAAGTGCCGCTCTCATGGCTTCGC
This sequence comes from Verrucomicrobiaceae bacterium, assembly GCA_040381795.1. Lineage (GTDB taxonomy): Bacteria > Verrucomicrobiota > Verrucomicrobiia > Verrucomicrobiales > Verrucomicrobiaceae > Prosthecobacter. The sequence goes on from JBEIGR010000214.1 coordinate 785, forward strand.
GGCAGCATTGAGCGTTGCTTTGATCCTCTTCCAATCCGCCTTCGGCAAAGCCTCCCACACACGCAGCCTGCGGAAGCTCGCCTCCGTGCCCGCGCCGAGCATGATGCTGTGCTTCGCCGCAGCGATGAGAGGATTGCTCAACGTGATGCTTTGCCCATCCAAGGTGCCGGCAACTTCATCGCCTTGGATTTCGAGGACGACCGTATGCCACTCGTTGAGCTTGATCGTCTTCAAGAGCTTCACCGTGGTGCCTTTCTCGCGCTGCTTCGTCGTCTGATTGATCTTGTTCGCGTCATACGGCGTCAAGAACAGCCCGCCTTGGCCGAGGCTGAGCGAGATGACGTAGTCCTTCGCATCCGTGGCCTTTACAAACAGCGAGCGATACTTCCGTCCCTCGTCCGGCACGTCGTTGAGGCGCACTTCGCACTGGATGATCACGTCTTGAAACGTCATCCCAAACGAAGCCGTGGCCGGATGATTCGCTCCAGGCGTCTCGATGCCGCGGAACTCGCCATTCGCGATCTCCCAACGTCCACCTTTGCCGCCCGTGGCCGAGCTGTTGCATCGCCAGCCGCTGAACCCGCTCGCGAAGCCCACTGGCTTGCCCGTGAAAGGTGCTGGCGCAGCCGAAAAATCTTCGCTGGCGAGTAATTTGCCACGCGTGGTCATGAGCGTGGCGGGTTCTTCGGCCTTGGAGGTGAGGCAGAGTGTGGTGAGGAGAAGCAGGGCGAGTTTCATGACTATTTCTTCTTCGCTTTGACGGGTGCGGCGGCTTTGGGATAGCGCACGACCTTGATGTCATTCTTTTGCGCCGCTCCGGGCGTGCTACGACCGGCGCGGATGAGTTTTTCAAAGGAGGCTTGCATGGCTTTGACGCGTTCGGGATGCAGCGGAGCCACGTTCATCGACTCGGCGAGGTCTTCATCGAGGTTGTAGAGTTCAGGCTTGGCTGCGGCGACGTATTTCCAAGCGCCATCGCGGTAGCTGGGCGTGCCGCCGCAGGATGTGTTCACGGCATTCGTGCGGATGGGCCGATCCTCGCCTTTGAGCAAGGGCATCAGGCTGTAGCTGTCCTCGCCTGCATTCTCCGGCAGTGTCGTGCCGAGGATTTCGGCGAGAGTGGCGATCGTGTCCGCTTGCAGGACGAGCTGTTTGCACACGCTGCCTGCCTTGACCACGCCGGGCCATTTCACCACAAAGGGCACGCGATGGCCGCCTTCATGCACGGACGTCTTGTATTCACGCAGCGGGCCGCTCGGAAAATGTCCCTGCGCCTCCAACTGCGGCACGCCGATGTAGGCTGCGCAGCCATTGTCGCTGCTGAAGAGCACAAAGGTGTCTTTTTCGACGCCCCCGGCCTTCAAAGCCTCCAGCACGCGACCGATCACAGCATCCGTCTCCATGACCAAATCGGCGAAGTCGCTGCCCAGACCGCTTTTGCCCTTCCACTCGGCATTCACGGCCAAAGGCGTGTGCGGCGTGGTGAGCGGCAGGTAGAGCAAAAAGGGCTTCTTCGCCTCCGACTGCACCTTGATGAACTTTTCCGCCCGATCCGCCAACGCAGGCAAAATACCCTCCAACTGCCAATCCGGCAGCGCAGGGCCTTGCAAGCTTGCCTGGTTCTTCATCAGCTTCGATGAGGGCAGAAACTCGCTCGGGATGCCCACGGTGCGATCTCCGTCGATGAAGCAATAGGGGGGCCAGTTCGGCACATCGGTGCCGAAATATTCGTCAAAGCCGCGCTCCGTGGGCCCGCCGGGGATGCGCTGTGAAAACACCGTCTTCCAAGTCTCGCGATGTGCATCGGTGATCGTCGTCGTGACCTGCCCGCCGCCGCCCGCTTTGCCGCCGAAGCCACTGAAGTGCGCTTTTTGCTCGTTCGAGATCGGCCAATCGCTGCCGAGATGCCATTTGCCGATGCAGGCCGTGCGGTAGCCATGCTGCTGCGCCAATTTACCGATCGTCAGCCGATCCGGTGCGATGAGCGGCTTTCCCCACAGACCGACGATGCCAGCTTGTAGCGTCGTCCGCCAATGATAGCGCCCCGTGAGCAACGTGTAACGTGAAGGCGAGCAACACCCCGAACTCGAATGCCCATCCGTGAAACGCATCCCCTCCGCTGCAATCCGATCCATGTTAGGCGTCGGGATTTTGGACCGCTCCGGGTTGTTCGCATGCATGTCGCCATAGCCCAGATCATCCGCGAGGATGATGACGATGTTCGGCTGTGCCGCGAAGAGCGAGGAATAGAGAGTGAGGAAGAGGAGGAGGCGTTTCATGGGATGGCACATTACTTTTTGATCCCGCTCATTGGGTGGGTACTCACGGTGTCCCAGGCGATTTGCTGGAGGAGGGTGTTGAGCTTGGCTTTGTCGTCATTGTTCATTTCTTTGAGCAGCTTGAAGGCTTGTGGCGCGGGCAGGCCGACGGGGCTTTGGCGGTAGATGACGGCGAAGTGGCAGTAGCTGGAGAGGATTTGCAGCGGAGGGTTCGCATGGCCCCAGTTGTCGCGGAAGAGGTCAGCCTGGGCTTTGAGGCCGGGGGCTTCGCCTTTGAGGATCTTTTCACGCAGCGTCACCGCCGCCATGCCGACGGGCACGATGAGCACGACGTCTTTGCCGAGGCGTTGGTTGATGCCTTTGACGTAGTCTTCGATGTCCTTCGCGTAGCGCAGCGTGGCATCGCGGAGCTTGGCGATGTCGGTGGCGTTGTGATCGACTTTCTTGCGTGTTTGCAGCGGATAGACGGGTTCATACTCGTCATTCGGCATCCAGTATTCTTGCACGGTGATTCTCAACGCGGGATTGTGCTCGATGCCGATCTTCACGAACAGTTCGATGGCGTCATCAGGCAGCCAAATGGGCGATAGCGTGAGCACATCGGCCTTTCCGGCTTTGAGCACCTGTTTCACCGCGCTTTTCTCCGCCGGCACCGCCCAATGCTTCTGCACCGTGGAGCCGCCGATGCTCGAAAGGCCCACCAATTGATGCTTCAAGCCCGCCGAAGTCGCGATCTGCTCGACCTGTCGATAGGTGAAGACATGGAAGCTGTGACCGCAGGTTGTGACGCGTTGCCCGACGGTGATCGGCGGCTGCAAATCATCCGCGCGGGTGATGAGTGCGGTGAGGCAAAGGGTAGCGAGGAGAAAAGTGGCTTTCATGTCGCTTTAACGTCTGACTTCACTTGAATCGCTCAATGGGAAGCAGTTTGGTTTTGGCTGACAGAAAATGGGGCAGCAAATGTCAGCATTCCAAAAGAACTACATGACCTGGGAGCGATCCAGGCGCTGCATGTGGATGGGTTTGAGATCGGCAATCACACGCGAAAGCACGCGGGTCTGACGAAGCAGATGCCGAAGACATTCGCGGACCCATCCTGAGCTTAGCCGCCGGTAGAAATGCTGATGCAGGGCGGTGGTGAATGGTTGCCGCTTCGTCGTCCGTAGTTCGCCATGACATGAAGCCGCTTCTCCTCGCTCTTTTCTCCTTCGCCGCCACCCTCGCCTCAGCCGTCACGGAGGGTGAGACGGAGCATTTTTATTATCGCATGCCCTCGGCTGAGGAACCCTACATCGATACCCAGCGCGGAAGCCGCATGTTTGCCTTCAAAGGCACGCAAATCATGCTCTCCGAGGATTGCGGCAAGACGTGGCCACATGTGGCGGAGTTCCCGGAGGCACCAAACATCACCTTCAGCGTGCTCTTGAAGAACGGAAACGTGCTTTTCGCCACACGCGAGCGGCTTTTTCTCAGCACGGACAATCTCAAATCACACCGCGAGATCATCGTGAAGCGGTCGGATGGCAGCGATTACCTGCCTCACACGCCCGTGAAGGCGGACCAGCCAGGATGGTACTTTCATTCACTCGATGGCGAGCACTGCTTCGAAGTCGGCGGAAAGGAAATGCTCGTGTGGGGAAACTACTGCAACGTGCTCGGCGGTGCCGTGCCGGTGAACATTTACTACTCCACGGACAGCGGTGCGACGGTGAAGCTGGCGTATGCCTTCGGCCAGAATCCGAAGTTCCAGCAAAAAGATGCACCACTGCTTGGCGATCCCGAAAACAAGCTCATCGCCCGCCACATCCACAACGTAACCTACAACCCGGCCGAAAACGCTTTCTATGCCGTCACCGGCGATATTGATCGCGGTGATGGCAATGAGGTTCATTGGATTCGCGGCACCTACGACGCCGCAGCGGATCAGTGGGACTGGAAGCTCGTCATCAGCGTGAACTCAAATTCGCGCTTCAAATGCGGTGGGTTGAATTTCATCGACGGCAAATGCCACTGGATCGCCGATGCGAATGGCCTCTCCATCGCCAACCGCTATGATCGCGGCATCTTTGTGAGTGATCCAAAGGACATCACGGATACCTCGAAGCACACGATGCTCTTCAATCCGGGTTACGAATCGGCCAACATGCTCCATGAGGACGGCGTCTTCCTCGCCACGCACTGCGCCCCGGCCTCGCCGTATGGCTGCGGCATCATCTGGTCACCGGACGGCGGCAAAACATGGGCGCAGTATGATTTGAAGGAGTTCGGCGCTCGTAGCGGCTGCCGCATCAACTGCAAGAATAGCGATGGATGGTTTCGCATGGACCTGCGCAAAGGCTGGATCGAGCGAGCAGAGGTGCTTTTTCTGAAGTCGAAGCCCTGAGCCATCTCACTTCAGCACCGGAGCCGTCTGCTCTGGTGTCACGCGTCCCGGCGGCAACTCCAGCAGACGAATATGGCGGAAATGAATCTCACTGCCTTCGGATTCGAGGCAGAGGTAGCCTTTGCGCACGGTGGACTGGCTCACGCCATTCACAAACTTGCCATTGATGCTCAGCTTCACCACGCCATCCACCGCCACCACATCGTAGGTATTCCATTCGCCCGCTCCTTTGCAGCGAAACTCAAAGGACATGCTGCGTGATCCCCGTGGATTCTCCGGCACGATCTCCAAGCCGTTCGCACCGAAGAGTTCACCGCTCACATAGCCAGGATGATTCGGCTGGCCGTCTTTCGTCGGGTGCAAAGCGGGCCATTGCAGTTCCAGCATCTGCACTTCGAGGCCTTTCGGGAGCTGTTTACCGGCTGCGGGCGTGGCATCACTCCACAAAAACACGCCGCTGTTCCCACCGGGCTTCATGTGCCGCCACTCGATGTGCAGGACAAAGTTTTCATACTGCCGCTCGCTCCGCATCACCCCGATCGGCAGCCCACTGCACACCAGCAGACCGTCTTTGACGCTCCAGGTCTCTTTGGATGTATTCACATCCACCCAGCCACTGAGATCCTTGCCATTGAAGAGATTCTTGAAGGCCAGTGCTTCCTCCGCGAGGGCTGTGGAGGAAAAAAGGAGAAGCGTTAGCAGGAGTTTCATCACGAGGACAAACGTGGGTCTGGCTTCAATTATGTCGCGGCTCGGCAAAGCAATCCCACCCGCGCAAATGGACGCCACCTGAAACATCGAGTTTGTCGTACTCGCACTCACATGGGACGCCCTCTCTCGCGGCAGCGTCCTAGAGTGCTCCAGCCCACTGTAGCTTTTCGAACGTCGCCCAACCCACGAAAGCGCCGGAGGCCCGGCGCACTCCAAAACGCTTCGCGCTCATCGGCCATCACCTCGCGGCCACGCCGGGCTTGCGGATCTTCATCAGGATCGGGAAGCTTGTTTGAAGGGCAGCGCTGTCGTGCTCGTTGCGGGCTGAGCTGAGGGCGGCGTGGATGAGAGTGTCCTGATCCTTCACCCAGTTGGCGGCGCGGAAGAAGATGGGGCGTTCGTTTTCCTTCTCGCGGATCTGCACGCCGTTGAGGCCGATGTCATCGACGATGACGCCGTGCGGCAGGCCGTGCACGTCGAGGTTGATGAGGCCGTCGTTGCCTTGACGCACGGCGCGAATCCAGGCCTTCACCGTCTGGCCGGGGACGAGGGTGATTTCGAGTGGCTGCGTCTCGTCTTTGATCTCACGCATGACGGCTTTGCCGCCGACATCAGGCTCCATGACGATGATGAATTTCGGCGCCGCACCGAGCGTGACCTTGCCGAAGGTGCCCGCGTCATGCGTGATGTTTTTGCCTTTCGCGATGATCTTGAGCTTCGACCAATCCGCGTCGGCTTTCGCATCGGGCGCGGCATGAAGCGAGCCGCTGATGAGGTCGTGACCGGCCTCGATGATGAGCGGCGAGGTGGCCCAGTAGCCTGCGGGCAGGCCGGTGAGGTCGATTTGAATGGGATCGTCGAAATTGTCCTGCCGATCCGCGCGGAAGGAGAAGCCCACGGAGGCTCCGGGCATCACGGTGGGGTTCATACCGGCGAGTTTGACGCTGAAGTCGGGCTTCGGCGCGCGGATGGAAAGTGAATACACAAAGCGCTCGCCGCCCCAGCCGCGGGTGTCGGTGACTCGCACGACGAAACGGCCATCGGCAGGCGCGGTGAAGGTCAGGCGCGAGTCGCGGCCGATTTTGCGGTCGCCGCTGTCGTCGTTTTGATAGTTCAGCGTGAAAATGGGCAGTCCATTCGCGGCGATGGTGCTGCCGAGCGGATACGGCTCCACGACATAGCACGGTTCATCGAGCGAGTGCGAGGTGGCGCTGGTGTCGAAGTAAGCACGGCGTTTGCCATCGTTGATGTAGAAGAAGCAACCGCCATCTGGCCCGCGTGGCATGCGGATGATCTTCATCACATCGCCGTTGAACCAGACATACTCATTGAGTTCCATCTCCTCCCAGTTTTGCAGGCGGATGTCCGGGTTGTTGGCATCGACGCTGCGGAAGTTGTTGTAGCTGTCGCGCACGGCCTGCATGAGCAAACGGGCGACGGGTTTGCCATCGGGGTGGAGGATTTCGAGCTTGGTATCGGCGGGCGAGCCTGCTTGAGCGGCGGTGGTTTCGATGATCCACGTCTGGCCTTTTTTGGCGTCGAAGGCGAAGTGATCGGTGTCGTAGAACGAGTTTTCCAACTCGTTCCCCGTCGCGCCAGAACCTGAACGAGTTGGAAAACTCGTTCTACGAAGCGCTGCGCTCACATTCACCGGCGTAATCACCACCTGCGCCTTCGCGAGGTCATCATTCCCCTCCACCTCGCTCACCTGCGCCAGCGCATTCACGCGCAGCGAGGGCATCGTGCGAAAACGCAACGCCTTGGCATCGAGCGGCACGTTCGTGATGCCTTCTTTGTCCGCTTTAAATGTCACGGTGGCCTTGTCGCCGAGATGATGGCCGATGAGCGTGACCTTCGTCTCCTTGCCTACCTGTGCGGCGAGCGGTGACCAGCTCGTGACATACGGCAAGGCACCGATGGTGAGGCGATACACATGGCCCGCGCTGCCATCCATCGTCGTGTTGCTCACGAGGATGTGGTAATCGCCATCCGCAGGCGCTTTCCACGCGAGGAAAGGATCGCTGCCGCTATCGAGCCCGCGATTCACGGCGAGCACCGTGTGATTCGTGTCCACA
>JBEIGR010000215.1:0-8215 GCA_040381795.1 Verrucomicrobiaceae bacterium
CCCTGCGCCTCGGTGGCGGGCACGCGCTGCACGCGATGCACGCCGCTTTCATATTTCAGCACGCGATACACGTCCTCACCGCTGATCTTGACGCTGGCTTCTTTGACGCCGCCCATATCGGAGGGGCTTGTTTCGAGCGTCTCGACCTTCCACCCGCGGTTTTCGGCAAAGCGGGTGTACATGCGCAAAAGGTCACCGGCAAAGATGGCGGCCTCGTCGCCTCCGGTACCCGCACGGAACTCCATGATGACATCACGGCCCTCCAGCGGATCAGGAGGCAAAATGGACTCTTGAATGGCCTTTTCGAGGTCCACCAGGCTCTGTTCCAGCACGGGAATCTCCGCCGCAGCCATCTCGGCTAGATCACGGTCATCGAGAGACTTCGCCATCCCGCGATTCTCGACCAGTTCGATCTGCGCCTTCTGAAACTGATCCCAGTATTCGAGGAGCTTTTGCAGACCTCGATGCTCACGGAGCAGCTCCCCGGCTTTCTTCGCATCATCGAAGAAATTCGGGCGGCCAATGATGTCCTCGAGATCGGCGAACCGGGTGCGTTTGGCCTCAATGATCGGCGCGTAGTCCATGTGCGGGGGAAAGGCGAGTGGGTGGCAGATAAAACAAAACGGTGCCCGGCACAAGGCGCGGGCACCGTTTGGCTAAAAGGAGGGGCTGGAAAACTAAGCGCTGACTTCGGCAGGAGCCTCGGCACTGAGTTTCGGAGCGGTGCGGCGGGCACGGGTGCTGCCATAGCGCTGGGCAAACTTGTCCACGCGTCCGGCGGTATCGATGAAGCGCTGCTCACCCGTGAAGAAGGGATGGCAAGCGGAGCAGATGCCCACGCGGAGGTTTTGCACGGTCGAGATCGTGTTATAAACCGCACCGCAGGTGCAGGTGATCGTCGTCTCGAAGGTCTTGGGATGGATTTCGGCTTTCATGGGATATTTTTTGGGGTCCACGTTAAGCCGACGAGGTGGGAAAGGTGTTCTTTCGCCGGAGCGTGGGGCGCGGATGGTAGAGGCGAAAGCCCTGCCGTCAAGCCCACATCCAACGGATGGCCCTCAGCTCACCAGCATGGCCCGCAGTCCGGGCGGCCGCTCACCTCGCGGAGATACAGATAGCCTTCAGCAGCCTCGCCACCTTCTAGCTCGATCTCCACGCGTTCGTATTCACCTCCGGCCACATCTTCCAAAACATCCAGCCGGGCCAGTCCGGCAGCATCCACGTCCCAAATCTCCCCCTCGATGCTCAGGCCCTGCGCATCCCACACCATCCCGGGATACCCTCCCAGGTCGAACATTCGGTAAACAGGCCGCGTCTTCGCCAGGCCCACAAACTGCTGGCCCGCGATCCAGGAATGGTTCTCCCGTCCACGCTTGAGCGTGCCATACACAAAGACCCGCGTCATCCCAGCTCGTCCTCCCTTTCTTGAAGCCACGCCGGCAGGTCGTAGCGCTTGGCTTTCAGCGCATCGGCACGGGAACGCATCGCAGCAGGCATGTCCGGCTCGATGAGCACTGTCGAGGCCAATTGCGCCGCCCAGCGCGGCCAGAAATCCTCCTCCAACTCCACATTTTGCACGCTGCCCTGATGCAGCAGCCCCAGCTTTCCTCGACGCTGCCCTGCCCCGGCGATTTTGACCTTTCCCCGCACCACATCATGCAAAGCGGGAGCCACAAAGCAGAACGGGTTCTCGATCAAATCCTCCGGCCCCGCCAGCCGGCAGCCGCTGAACCCCGCGCTCACCAGCGCATTCGCCAGCGAATCATGGATGATCCGGTAGCTATCCAGCGGCCGCGTTTCCGCCCAGGGATGCCCCGCCGGCACGATGACCGAGTAGGTGAAATCATTTTCATGCAGCACCACGCCGCCGCCCGTCCAGCGACGCACCACCGGCCAGCCGGGAAGCGCCTCCGCCAGCTTGGGAAGGCTTTGCGCATAGCCGATCGTCACCGTCGGCCGCTCCCAGCGATACACCCTCAGGACCGCGTCCGTGCTCTCCTCCAGCCAGGCCTGATCGGCGGCCATGTTCCAGCCACCTGCGTGCGGCAGCGGATCAAAATGAAGGATGAGACGGTCAAACATGCGCCCCGCCTCATGCCACCCGCCACCGCGAAAAACAAGCACCGGCTTCCACCGCCGTAGCCGCTGGTTGCCACGTTTCAAACACCGTTTAGAACTGATGAGATGCTCATCGCCTTCTCCAAGCCCTACGATGTGCTCTCCCAATTCACCCCGGAGCACCCCTCACACCGCACGCTGGCGGAGTTTGGCTTTCCGCCTCACGTTTATCCCATCGGGCGGCTCGATCGCGATTCCGAAGGCCTCATCCTGCTAAGCGATGAGGCTCGCTGGACAGATCGCCTGCTCAATCCCCGCCAGGGCCATCCCCGCGCTTACCACGCCCAGGTCGAAGGCGAAATCACCGATGACGCCCTGCGCCGCCTGAAGCACGGCGGCCTAGATTTGAAGGACTTTCGCACCCTTCCCTGCCTCGCCACGCGACTCGATGCCGAACCCGCGCATCCACCGCGTGATCCTCCCGTGCGTTTCCGCAAGACGGTGCCCACCTCCTGGGTCGAGCTCACCCTCACCGAAGGCAAAAACCGCCAGGTCCGCCGCATGACCGCCGCCGTCGGATTCCCAACCCTTCGTCTCCTCCGCGTCCGCATCGGCGGCCTCACGCTCGATGATTTGAAGCTTCAACCCGGCCACTGGCGTGAGCTGAAAAGCGAAGAAGTATCTCTGCTTCTCCAGCATCGATGAGCGCAGTGCATGCTCGAAGTTCGGCCTTCAGGCCGTTCTGGTGGCAGTGAATCTTCCCAGAACGGCCTAAAGGCCGAAATACGAACTCGTCATGCCAAGACACCAAGTTGAAATTGGACATCGCTGCAGGCCTGCCTAAGGCTAGCGGCGGTCCAGCTGGAGTGATCGCTGGCCTTTGAACCGCAAGGGGAGAGGGCGAGAGGAAAGTCCGGACACCACAAGGCAGCATGCCATGCGCAAGCATGGGGGGCCTGGTGCAAGCCAGGTTCACAGACAGTGTCACAGAAAACAAACCGCCTCCGCGCAAGCGAAGGCAAGGGTGAAACGGCGGAGTAAGAGCCCACCGCCCCGACCGTGAGGAAGGGGGCACGACAAACCTCATGCGGTGCAAGACAGAACAGGGGAAATGGCCCGCCTGGCCGCAAGTCCCGCTCGAAAGGGTGGGATGGATAGCTCCGGGTAATAGTCGCGCGGCCGTCGCAAGACGGAGGCAGTTCGGTCACTCCGAACTGACAGATAAATGATCACAGCAAGGTGCCGCGAGGCATTGAGACACAGAATCCGGCTTATGAAGGCTGGACCACCATGAGAGCGTCGGAGGAGACTCCGGCGCTCTCGCCGTTTCACGCAGGCAGCTTCGCCGCCGCTTCCTTCATCCGCTTCAGCACATAATAAACGGTCTGACTGCGCAGGCGCACCAGCTCCGCCCCGATCAGGCGCGGCACAAAATCCTCTGAAACAGCCTGCACCTCGCTCAGAGAGGCACCACCGAGTCCTCGGCACAAAATGACACCCAGCGCCCGTGTGAGCGTTTGTACCTTCGGACCAAAACTGAGCGCAAAATGAGCCCGCGAGCCGTTTTCGAGCCTCAAATGCACACCGACCTTGTCCGTGCATTCCGGATCATGACGCACGTCATCGAGGTCGAAAGTCTCGCCGGGCTTCGGAGCATGGTTTTCCGCTTGTGCGGCCATAGCGATGAGGTTTTCCCGCCGCTCGCCTTCAGGCAGCGATTCGAAAAAGGAGATCAGCTCTTGAAGAGCGGCTGGATAGCTGGGGTGCATCTGGTCGGATAGTAACTACCGGGCAACGACTGGAAACCAGGAGTACGTTGTTCAAGCTGGTGTTGCTCGTCTGCGCCAAGGCATTGGCGTGTTGTTGAGGGCGTACACCATGACCCGCTGCTGGATGTCGGCAATGAGCGGGGTGAGCTGGCTGCGCATCTCTGCCGAGGAATTCGGCGAGCTGTGCGCAGGCACTGGTGAGGTCGAAGGGCGTGGTATTGAGGTGTAAGGTAGAAAGCAGATACCTTGTGTTTAGAACTAGGCGAATACTGGAAAACCGTTGAGCAGGTAGCGTTCTAGTAAAACTTCAGGCACCACTTTGGAATCGCAGCCCGGGATGAAGTTGAAGTTCGAAAGTGATGCAATAGCAATCACATTAGACTGCTCGGATAGGTCAAGAGCCAGAGCCGCATTCACGGTGATCGCACACAGGATCTCAGCCGCTGTCATCTTGAGCTGTGAAGCTGCAAGCAATGCCGTAAAGCGCAGGTCATGCGAAGGTGCGGTGCCGGGATTGAAGTCAGTAGCCAATGCAACCTGTGCTCCGGCATCGATCAGTCTTCTGGCTGGGCCATACGACAGCCCGAGATAGAAGGAAGTAGCAGGCAGCAGAGTCGCCACAGTCTCGGAAGTGCAAAGTGACTCAATAGCTGCATCCGAGATGTGCTGAAGATGATCTATCGACGTGGCTCCCAAGGCAATGAATGCCTCGGAAGTCCCCAGGTGCGAGAGTTCCTCGGCGTGGACTTTGAGCTTCAAGCCTGCTTCTTGGGCGGCCTTAGAGAATCGAACCGCTTCCTCCAGTGAGAAGAATCCGCGTTCGGGGAAAGTGTCGGCAAAAGTCGCCAATCCCTCGGCTGCGATGGGCGGCAGCACCGCGATCATCTCATCGGTGAAGTCTCGCTCGGTTCGTCCTTCGGGAAGAGCATGCAGAGCGAGGAATGTGGAGGCGACTTTGATTTCAGGCACTTGTGCTGCCGCATCACGGATCACGCGAAGCAGGCGAAGTTCTTCCTCGGCGCTTCGTCCGTAGCCACTCTTGATCTCCACTGCAACGGTGCCAGCGGCACGCATGGCACGCAGGTGAGTTACAAGACCTGCCACCAATGCCGTGCCGGAAGCCTCCGCTGTCCAGCGCTGAGTCGCTTTGATCCCGCCGCCAGCCTTCGCGATGTCCACATAGCTCTGCCCTGCCCAGCGCTGGAAGAACTCTCCGGCTCGATTACCTGCGAATACGGCATGAGTGTGCGAGTCCACAAATCCAGGCAAGGCCACCTTGCCTGAGCCATCGACGATCTCGCACTCGCTCGGCACTGTGAGATTGCGACCAATCTCCACGATCACGCCATCACGGCTGTAAATGTCCACCGGACCACGCACGAAGTCCGCCTGGGCTAGGGTGGGTCTGCGTCCGCCATTTTCAGCGAAGCCTTTGCAGGTGAATAAACCTTCGAGATTGCGGATCAGCATGGCGTCATCGGGATAGAGATTCCTTGGCAAACTGCAGCGGCCTTGGCATCGGGATAACCAGCGTCCACATGGCGAATGATGCCCATAGCTGGATCAGCATTCAAGACCCGGCGCAGCCGAAGCTCGGCCTCCGGTGTGCCATCCGCCACGATCACCATGCCCGCGTGCTGGCTGAATCCCATGCCCACGCCACCGCCGTGATGAAAGCTCACCCACGAGGCACCGTTGATAGCGTTCATGGCAAAGTTCAGCAGCGGCCAGTCAGACACCGCGTCGGAGCCATCCAGCATCGCTTCCGTCTCACGATTCGGCGAGGCCACGCTGCCGCAGTCGAGATGATCTCGACCGATCACGATGGGCGCACTCACCTTGCCATCACGCACTAGGTCATTGAAGGCCACTCCCGCTCTCTCACGCTCGCCATGCTTCAGCCAGCAAATGCGGGCGGGCAATCCTTGGAACTCGACTAACGGAGCGCCGTTCTTGATCCAGTTGGTCACCGTGTTGTTCTCGGGGAAGAGTTCCAGCATCAGCCGGTCCGTCACAGCAATGTCTTCGGGATCACCACTCAGCGCCACCCAGCGGAAAGGGCCAAAGCCCTCGCAGAACATCGGACGGATGAATTCCGGCACGAAGCCGGGAATCTCATACGCGTCCGTCACACCACCTTGCAGTGCCAGCTCGCGGAGATTGTTGCCATAGTCAAAGACCACACTGCCTCGCGCTTTCAGAGCTAGCATCGCCCGCACATGGATCGCGGCAGACTCACGCACTCGTTGCAAATAGTCGGCCTCACTGCCGTCACGCAGCGCCTTGGCCTCGCTCAGTCCCATAGTAGCCGGGATGTAGCCCACCAATGGATCGTGAGCACTCGTTTGATCCGTCACTACGTCGATGTGGACGCCGCGCCTCACGATCTCCGGCAAAATCTCCGCCACGTTGCCGATAAAGCCGATGGACTCGCCCTTGCCTCGCTTCGCTGCATCTTGAGCCAAAGCCAACGCCTCATCGAGTGAAGAAGCCACACGGTCCAGGTAGCCTGTTTCCAATCGCTTCTGCACCCGGCTCGCATCCACCTCGATCCCGATGAAAGCCGCACCTGCCAACCGTGCCGCCAGTGGTTGCGCTCCACCCATCCCGCCCAGTCCAGCGCTCAGCACGATGCGTCCCGCTAATGGCTTCTCTGCATCGCCGAAATACTTCCGCCCGCATGCAGCAAAGGTCTCATAAGTGCCCTGCACGATGCCCTGCGTGCCGATGTAGATCCACGAGCCAGCCGTCATCTGGCCGAACATCATCAGCCCCTTTCGATCCAGCTCGCGGAAGTGCTCCCACGTCGCCCAGCGTGGCACCAGATTCGAGTTTGCGATGATCACTCGCGGGGCGTCTGCATGGCTCGGCAGGATGCCCACCGGCTTGCCACTTTGCACCAGCAGCGTTTCCTCCGGCCCCAGCACCTCCAGTGCCTTCAGGATGGCATCAAAGCACTCCCAGTTCCGCGCCGCCTTGCCGATGCCTCCATAGACCACCAAGTCCTCCGGCCTCTCGGCCACCTCCGCATCCAGGTTGTTTTGGATCATGCGATAGGCCGCCTCAGCCGCCCAGGTTTGGCAGGTCAGTTGCGCACCGCGTGGTGCGCGGATGGTTCGTGGGTTCGTCATCATTTAGCGTTCAGGTAATGCTGCCGTCACAAAAGCAGCCGCCTCTTGTTCTTGAATGATCGGGCCATCCTTGAGCAGCGCATCACAGGCTGCGATCATCGGTGCCAGCACGGCATCCTTGGCGAGGAACGGCACCTGCTCGCGCACCGTGTCGCGCACCGGGCGCAGATGCAGCGGAATCTCGCGTCCCTCACGCATCTCTAGGGCTTGCATCCCAGCCATGAGTTCGATGGCTAACACCTTCTGCACCAGATCGGCCACGCGAAGGGCTTTCAGCGCTGCACCCGGCCCCATGCTCACATGATCTTCGCGGTCACAGTTTGTGGGTATCGAGTCCACACTGGCAGGCATCGCATGGATTTTCGCTTCCGAGGCCAGCGCCGCTGCCGAGACATGCGCCATCATGAACCCTGAGTTCAGCCCACCATCGGGCACCAGGAACATCGGCAGCCCGCTCAGGCGGGAGTCCATCAGCATGTTGATCCGCCGTTCCGCGATCACCGCCAGATTTGCCAGCACCGCCGCCAGTGCATCACACACACGGGCCGGATAGATGGCGTGGAAGTTACCGCAGGAGGCCACCAGCCCTTCTTCGGGGAAGAGCAGCGGATTATCACCGATGGCGTCCATCTCCCCATGCAGCGTGTCATACGAGACGCGCAGTTCCCGCAGCACCGCCCCATGGACCTGCGGAGCACAGCGCAGGCAATACGGAGCCTGGGCAAAGCGACCACTCTCCCGCGCGTCATGGTGAGCCGTGGAGTTCGTCAGCCAATGCCGGATGTCCGCGCCTGCACGCTCTGTCTCACGATGGTGCGTGCGCAGCACGGCGGCCTCCAGCACCGTGCCCGTGCCGCCCGTGGCCTCCATGCTGATAGCGCTCGTAAGATTCGCCGCGCGCAGCAGGCGGCAGGTCTGATTCCAGAGTTTGATCGCCAGCACTGTCGTGTAGTGCGTGCCGTTGATCATCGCCAGGCCCTCCTTCGGTCCCAGCACCACGGGTTCCAGCCCGGCACGGCGCAGCACCTCCGCAGCATCTCCACGTTGGACATTGCCAGCCTCATCCAGGAAGGTGCAGGGGCCGATGCCCATCATCGCCAATGCCGAGTGCGCACCTGGAGCCAGATCACCTGAGGCCCCCACGCTGCCGCGCACCGGCACACCGCCCAGAAGGCCTGCTTGCAGGATGCGCATCAGTTGCTGTATCGTCGCCACCCGCACCCCGCTGTGCCCGCGTAGCAGGGTGCGCAGCCGCAG
>JBEIGR010000216.1:0-8205 GCA_040381795.1 Verrucomicrobiaceae bacterium
ATCAACGGGCGAGCCACCTGAGGCGTGGATGGTATTGGGGCACGCAGGCCTTTGGCGAGGCGATGCGCAAGCTGGGGCAGAAGCTCCTCAAAAAGGCTGCGCCGGTGTCGCGAGCCTATCAGAAGCATGAGATGGTGCGGGAACACGGGGAGCGGCAGGCGCTGGAGTGGCTGGCACGCGGGCTGAAGGCAGGAGGCCTGAAAACGAGCGGCCTTGCCAAGGTCAAAGGATCCGATCCACGGAAGGTGCTGCTGGCGGACCTGCTATGGAGGCGCACGGTGGTGTCGCAGGAGTGGCTGGCGGAGAAACTTGAGATGAAATCGGCGGCGAACGTGAGCCAGCAGTTGAGGCGTCTTGATGGAGAGGCGGCGATCAAGAGGGTGCCGGAAGAGCTGAAACGCTTTCTGGAGACTACCGATGTGACGAACTCATGAATGCAAGCCTCTTGTCAGCCTGTTGCACCCCGTTTGTTCCAGAGGTGAGCGAGAGCGAATCAATCGCTAAAGCGTCTGGCACGCCATGGATGCCGCAGGCTGCGATCTCGGCAAAGGCCGGGGAAACGGGGGCTGGCGACGGATTATTCGCTTGGCATCGCTTCGACGGTTTGTTAGACAGCGAACGCCTTATGAAAAGAATCTCTCTTCTGTTTCTCGCCATGGTCTTGTCCATAGCATCGTCCGTGTTTGGGCAGTCTCCAGCCAAGGTTCTGGATCCGCATGTGATCGTCAAAAAACTCTACGCGGCGCAGAAGGCGGGCAAGGGACCGTTTTTCCAGACGAAGAACCGGGCGGTGGTGGACAGCTATTTTACGAAGGAGTTCGCGAACCTGATCTGGAACGACGCGGTGAAGGCGGGTGGCGAGGTGGGCACGATTGATTTCGATCCGCTCTACGGATCGCAGGATCCGCAGATCACGGACTTTGAAATCATGGACACAGGTTGGGGTGGCGATTCCAAGTTCGGCGAGGATGACAAGGCTGTGGTGCAGGTGACCTTCAAAAACGCGGGTGAGGACCAGATGATCTCGTTCCGCTTCCAGCAGTTGAAGAACAAGCAGTGGAAAATCGAGGACATTCGCTATCCGAACTCTGACGACTTGCTGCTGAAGGAGCTGCTGCGAAGCGCGGCGGAGGCGAAATAGCGCGAAGGCGTTAGGAACGTGACGGGCCCCAGCCAATGCCAGTCGGCCTCTTGTTTCCATCGAATAGTCGAAGGTCGGCAGGGGCGTCGTCCGTTAGGTCTGTCTCGATGCGTGAAGCTCTCGTTTTTAATGGATGACTGAGACGGTGGTCGAGATAGCCTCTTGTCGTCATCACTATCACAGGTGACATTGCGCCATTGGCACAGATCCCGCGTTCTCATTCCCACCCCATGCCGAAACTCACCATTGTCTTCGATGACGCCCAGGAAATCGTCGTCCCGCTTGCTGACCAGCTCACGGTCGGCAGTGCCGAGGATAACGATGTGGTCGTCGATGACGCCAGGCTCTCGGCGCATCACGCGGAGATCATTCTTCGTTCCGATGGCTCGGTGAAGGTCTATGACCTCGGCTCGGTCACAGGCACCTTCGTGAACGGCCAGCGGGTCACCAAGCAAACGCTAGCTGAGGGCGATAAGCTCGCCTTTGGGCCGTTGCAGGCCGTTTTGGACCTCGAAATAGGCACTCAGGCCACGGCGGTTCCGCTGCCGGTGCCCGTATCCAAGACGAAGACCTCCGCAGGCACGCGGCGCATTCCGCTGCCGCCTGCCACACCAGTGCCGGAGCCGCAGGCCATTCCCTCGGCGGACCTTCACGCGGCGGAAAACCGGCTCGCTCTCCTCGAAGCCGCCGCGAAGCAGGCGGAGGCTAGTCAGCGAGATTGGATGGCGGCGGTCGAGCGGCTGAAAATGGAGCACGCGGAGAAGGCGGCCACCATGACGCAGCTCGGGCGGGATCTGGAAAGTAAATCCGCCACGCTGCTACAGCTTCAGACCTCCATCACCACGGCGCAGGCCTCACTCGAAAGCGCTATCGCTCGCGAACGAGACGCTGAAACCAAAAACCGCCACCTCCAGGACAGCCAGCGTGAGGCCGAGGCAAGGCTCGCGGAACTGAAACGCCTCACGCAGGATGCGGAGGCGCAAGCACGCGAGGCCGCCGCCGCGCAGTTGCTTCAAGAATCCGTCGCCAGCGTTCAGAGTCGGCTCGATGCCGTCAGCGCTCGCGAGCGTGAGGAAGCTCAACACCTGGAGCAGCTCCGGCAGACGCTCAGCAGCGAGGAGGCACGTCTCACCGAGATGCGCCGTCAGATCAGTGAGGGAGAGACGCGTGCTCGTGAGGCCGCCGCCATTGAGCCGCTGCTGGAATCCCTTGCCAATGTGCAAAGCCGTCTCGCGGCATCGAATACTCAGGAGCAGGAGCAAACTCAGCGTCTCGCCGAGCTGCGTCGTCAGGTCAGTGAGGCAGAAGAACTCGAAACCAAGCATCGCAGCGAGGTCGAGGCTGCGGTGACGCAGTTCGCGGCTTTGAAAGCGCAAATCGCAGGTTTTGCGCAGGCGGAGGAAAAGCTCGCCACCCTTGGTGAAGCACTCGCGGAGGCCGAAAAGCAACAAACGAAGCACCGCACCGCCATCGCCGGATTGCAGCAGGAGCGGCAGTTTCAAGAGAAGGCGCTCACGGAGGTGGAAACACGTCTTTCCGAGGTTCAGACCTCGCTCACGTCCACCAAGGACGAGCTCACCAGCGAGACGCGGCGGCTCGCGGAGGTGCGTGCGCGGCGTGAGGAACTGCAAGCTGCCAATGCGGCACCGATGGAAGAGCTTCACCGCCGCCTGGAGCGGGCACGGCATGATCTCGGCGTCATCGAGGCGAGGTTACGGCCGTTGCGAGATTGGAAGGAAGCGCAGGAGCGTCGATTGGCGCAGCTTTCCATGCTGCCACCCAGTTCGCCGGAGGCCAAGGAAGTGCTTCGCGAGATCGACAGCGAGGCGGCGGACCTTCTGCACATCGTGAACATTCCCCCCAGCCGCACGCCGCGCATCGTGCAGGTCGAGGCTCCCTACTTCACCGGCGTGGCGATGAAGTCCGAGCACACCCGCGTGTCCCCAGCTACCGCATGAAAAAACTCCTTCCACTTCTGCTCGGCACCTCGCTCTTTGCTTCGGACTGGCCGCAATTCCTGGGCCCGAATCGTGATGGCTCCGCCGCTGAATCGGAGAAAGCCATCGTCGGCACTCAAGAAGCGGAGCGAGTTTGGAAAAAGGACCTCGGTAGCGGTTTCGCCGGTCCCGTCATGGCGGATGGCAAGGTTTTCATCTGCCACCGCCTCGGCGATGAGATCATCACCGAAGCTCTCGCTCCATCCAGTGGCGAGACGATTTGGCGCCACGCCTACACCACCGATTACCGCGATACCTTTGGCTTCGACAATGGCCCGCGTGCCGTGCCGGCCGTGGTGGATGGAAAAGTCTTCACACATGGTCCCGAAGGCCGTGTGGAGGCGCTCAATGCCGCTGAGGGGAAGCTCGTGTGGAGCTTTGATAGCATGGCGGAGGTCGGATCACCGCAGGGGTTCTTTGGCCGTGCCTGCTCACCGCTCGTGGCGGATGGCAAAGTGCTGCTCAACGTCGGCGGGCGTGATGGCGCGGGCATCATCGCCCTCGATGCGAAGACCGGGAAGCTCGTGTGGAAGGCCACGAAGCATGAGGCTGGCTACGCGGCGGGTGTTCTCATGCCCGGTGATGCCAGCGTGGCTGCCTTCTTCACGCGAAACGGCCTTTCACTTGTCACTGTTGCCAGCGGCGAGGTTTTGGCCGATGAGCCTTTTCGCGCCGAGATGGATGCCAGTGTGAATGCGGCCACACCGCTTGCTTGCGGTCCAGGGCGGCTGTTTTTCTCCGCCAGCTACGATGTCGGAGCCGGTGTGTGGGAATGGAACGCGAAGGAAAAGCGACTTACCAATGCTTGGAACAAAACCGAAGCTCTCGACTGCCATTACTCGACACCGGTTTATCATGACGGCCATGTCTATGGCTTTCACGGGCGCCAGGAAAGCGGCTCCAAGCTCCGCTGCATCTCCTCCACCGATGGCAGCGTGAAATGGGAAGCGCCCGATACCGTGCCCGGCGGCACGCTCATCCGCGTGCAGGACAAGCTCCTCATCGTCACCGAGCGTGGTGAGCTATGGATCGTGAAGGCCTCGCCTGAGAAATTCGACCTCCTCAGCACCACGCAGATCCTCGGCCTACGCCATCGCAGCCATGCTGCCTACGCGGATGGCATCCTTTACGCCCGTGATTCGGAGAAAATGACGGCGGTGAAGGTGCGGTAGCTCTGACCGTGCGAACTACCCTTTCAGGCCTCGCAGTCTTGCCACTTCGTTTTTCGATAGTTCACGCCATTTGCCTTTGGGAAGGCTGCCAAGCTCCAACGGGCCGATTTTCACGCGGATGAGGCGGAGGACTTGGATTTCGAGGGCTTCGAGGAGGCGGCGTATGTGGCGGTTGCGACCTTCGTCGAGGATGAATTCGAGCCAGGTATTCTTTTCGCCGGTGCGCAGGACCTTCACGGCTTTCGCAGCGAGCCGTTCGCCGTCGTCCTCGATGCCACGGCGGAGGCGGGCGAGCTGAGTTTCATCCACCGGGCCTTCGATCTGGACGTGGTAGGTCTTGTCGAGATGGGTATCTGGATGGGTGACGACATCCGCCCACACGTTGTCGTTGGTGAAGAAGAGCAGACCTTCACTGGCTTTATCGAGCCTGCCCACGGGGGAGAGGTGCGGGAGCTTGGCGTGCTCAAAGCAAGTGAAAACAGTATCGCGTCCCTGCTCATCGGAGGCCGTGGTGATGAGGCCACGCGGTTTGTTGAGCATGAGATAGACCTGCTTCGCTGCATTGATGCTCTCGTCGTCCATCACGAGGATGTCTTTGCCGAGAATGACGGGGAATTCGGGATTCTTCCGCACGACGCGGTTCACGCTGACTTTGCCCATGCGGATGAGCTCAGAGGCGCGGCTGCGGGAGCAGAGGCCGAGCTTGGATAAGGCGCGGGCGAGGCCGGTGCGGGTGACGGGAGGTGGAGGCATGCGAGGGCGGCTTTCACGCATGCCACCAGCGTCCGCAAGCAAAGCCGAGCGCGCTGGCGGCGATACCGATGGCGAGACAGCCGAGGGAATTGAGCAGGGCGGCGGTGATGTGGCCACCTTCAAAGAGCTCCCAAGTGTTCGCGGTGAAGGTGGAAAAGGTGGTGTAACCACCGAGGAAGCCGGTGGTGAGAAGAAGCCACACAGCGGTGTTTTGCACTCGCATCATCGGCCACACGCAGAGGAAGCCGAGCATGAAGCTGCCGAGCACATTTGCAGTGAAAACACCCCACGGAAACTGGCTCTGCGGCAGCCAGCGGTTCACGCCAAGGACGGTGAGATAGCGGGCCACGGAGCCGAGACCACCGCCGAGAAAGACGAGGAGGACGTTTCGCATGCGAGCAGGAGGTTCAAGGCGTGCGAATCGTGCCCGGTGCAGGAGCGGAGGGCAGTTCGCGGTTTTCCATCACCGAATGCGGGGCATCGCCGATGCGCAGATGGTCAAAGCGGGGCTTCACGCGTTCGGTAAGCTGCTTGAGCAGCTTTTCGCGCTGCTCTTCGGAGAGGCCGTCGTCGATTTTCAGCCAGCGCTGGCGGAAGAGGCCACGAGAGCGGCGGATGAAGACCTGATAGGTGCCGCCTTTGAGCCGCGCATCGATCCAGAGGATGTGCCGCCAGTGGTAATAGGCATTCGCATAGCGCACGCTCTCCTCGGAGATGACCAGCCGCTTGGCATAGCCGGTGATGAGAGAAAAGAACAGCGTGGTGCCGATGTAAAAGAGCAGGCCGCCGACGAGGAAAAGCCCGGCAGCATTGCGTATACTCTCGGGCGAGAGTTCCTGCTCCTGAAAGAAGAGCAGCAGCACGCGAGCGATCAAGATGCAGCCACCCGCGCAGAGGAGCGCACCCGCTGCGCCGTGGGAGGGTTTATAGCGCCACATACCGGTGAAGATCACACCTGGCGTGCGGGATTCGTGGTTGTTCATCAGCATGGTGTGGCCTCCGTGGGATGTTCTCGGGCACCGCCCACCGTGCGCGGGGCGATGCGTGCACGCCAGATGTAGCGTTGAAACAAAACCTTCACGCTCGCGGTCATCGGCACGGCGAGGATGGCACCGAGTAGGCCGCCGAGCAGCAGCGCCCACACGAGCACGGAGGCGATCACCGTCATCGGATGCAGACCCACGGCTTCACCCACGATGCGTGGGGTGATGAAGAAGCCGTCGATCTGCTGCACGATGGCAAACACCGCCGTCACCGCAAGCGGCATGGCCCACCAGGGATCGCCGGGGATCAGAGCGCTACCGCCCTGCACCGCCGCGATCACGACGGCCGGAAGCCAGCAGATGGCGATGCCGAGATAAGGGATGATGCCGAGCACGCAAAGGGCTAGGCCGATGAGCAGGCCGAAATCGAGCCCCACAATCATGAGTCCGATGCCGGTGGCGATGCCATTGAGCACGCTGACGAATAACTGGCCACGGAAGAAGGCGATGAGGTAGCCATTGATCTCATTGAGGCAGCTCACGACCTCGTCTTTGAAGGAGGAGGCACGCAGCGGCAGGTAGTCTGACCACGCCTCTTTGATCTTCGCACTCTCGATGAGGAAGTAGTAAAGGTACAGCGGCACGATCATGAGCGATAGCATGAATCCAAACACCCCCAGGAAGCCGCCAAAGCCGGCTTTGAAGAAGTTCCACGCATTCTTGGCTACAACCGGCAGCGTCGTGCGCACCCAATCGCCGGTGAGGAAGCTTTTCAGATCGAAATCAGCCGCGTCCGCCGCATTCGCAGGAGCCTCGGCGGGGCTCTCGACGGTCTTTTTCAGCTCCTCGTGAGGGATGAGGGTCACGCCATATTTTTCCTCCACATGCTTGGAGAGGTCCACGGCGGCATCGCGGACCTTCACGGTATAAACGGGCACCTTGCTGGTGAGATTCGCGGCCTGTGACCAGAGCTTCGGCGTGATCCACCAGACGAGTCCGCCGAAGGAAAGGCTGAAAAGGGCGAAGACGAGCAAAACGGCCCTTGAGCGGTTCAGGCCGCGTTTTTCGAGCCACTTCACGCCTGGCTCCAAAAGATAGGCCAGCACGCCCGCGATGGCGAAAGGCACCAGAATGGGCTGGAGGAAGGCAAGCACGCTCGTGGCTAGATAGACGAGTCCCACGGCCTGTGCCCCGATCACCGTGAGCGAGAGCGCGGTGATCGCAGTCCAAAGCGCATTGCGCTGAAAGGCGGTAGGCAGATTTTTCATTCCTCGGGAGTTGGAACAGGCGTGGAAGCTAGCAGGCGGGGCCGCTTTGGGAACTGGAAAGATGCTCCTAGCATCAAGGCCTACTGTCAGCACGAATGGCGAGTGCGCCTACAGGCTCGTTCACCATCCATGAGGGGTTTGATGCAGCTCGTTTTTTAAAGCCGCGATAATTGAGATGGACAAAAAAGCGGCGCCTGACTTACAACACTGATAATTCGTTTTAATCGCATGACGCCATCCGCCGACAGCTCGATCCGAAAGTCCCTTGCTCCAGCACGGTTCAAGGTTCACGGTTCACGGTTCACGGAAGGCTGAGGTATTCCGTCGGGGCGCAAGCAGAATCTCGTCCCTGGCGGGCCCTGAAAAGGCCGTTGCAAAGCGTCACAGGGCCTTTGCAGGGCAAGTCAGTCGGTTTGCAGACCTCGCCAATCCTCTTGCAAAGCATGTCAGCCGGTTTGCAGACCGTGCCAGCCATCTTGCAGAGAAAGTCAGCCTCTTCGCAGACCTTGCTACCTCTCTTGCAGAGCAAGTCAGCCCGTTTGCATATCTTGCCATATCCTTTGCAGGGCATGGCACTCACTCTGCAAACCCCGCCAGCCCGGCTGCAAACCCTGGCAGCCGCTTTGCAGACCGCGTCAGCCCTCTTGCAAAGCGTGCCACCACGCCTGCAAATCTCGACAGGCCCATTGCAAACCTCACCACCCGCCCCGCAAACCGCACCACTCACTGATTCACAACTCTCTCATTCACCACTCCCATGAACACTCGCCAAAACGCCATCGCCCAGTCCTTCGTCCGCGCCGATGAATTCGTGGACCAGCGCAAGCCGCAGGATTTCACCCACACACCGCCTACCAAGGTCGATGAAAAGGTTTCCTCCGCCCAGCAGCG
>JBEIGR010000217.1:0-8190 GCA_040381795.1 Verrucomicrobiaceae bacterium
CCCCCCTAAATTATGAGCAAAAAAAGTGACTTCGGATTGATCGGCCTCGCTGTGATGGGCCAAAACCTCGTTCTCAACGTCGAAAGCCGCGGCTTCCAGGTGAGCGTCTATAACCGCACCACCAGCGTGACGGATGAATTCCTCGCCAAACACCCTGGCAAAGCCCTCGTTGGAGCCCACACGCTGGAAGAATTCGTCCAGAGCCTGGCCACGCCGCGCAAAATTCACATCATGGTGAAATCCACCGCCGTGAAGGACAGCGACCGCGACGCCGTGGACGCCGTGATCGAGCAATTGATCCCCCTCCTCGATAAGGACGACATCGTGATCGACGGCGGCAACAGCTTCTACCAGACCACCGAGCGTCGCGACGCCTACCTCGCCGAAAAAGGCCTCCGCTTCATCGGCGCTGGCGTCTCCGGCGGTGAAGAAGGTGCCCGCAAAGGCCCCTCCATCATGCCCGGCGGACCTGCGTCCACCTGGGAAGTGATGAAGCCCATCTTTGAATCCATCGCCGCGAAGGTCGATGGCGAGCCCTGCGTCATCCACATCGGCCCCGGCGGTGCCGGTCACTACGTGAAGATGATCCACAACGGCATCGAATACGGCGACATGCAGCTCATCTGCGAAGCCTACAACATCTTCAAGCACGCCGGCTTCACCACCGACGAGATGGCCGCCATCTTCAACGAATGGAACGAGGGCGACCTCCTCAGCTACCTCATCCAGATCTCCGGCAAGGCTTTGGAGCAAAAAGACCCCGAAACCGGCAAGCCCGTCGTCGAACTCATCGTCGATAAAGCCGGCCAGAAAGGCACCGGCCAGTGGACGCTGCTCAACGCCGCCGAAAACGCCGTCGTCATCAGCACCATCAACGCCGCTGTCGAGGCCCGCATCCTCTCCAGCCAAAAGAAACAGCGCGTCGCCGCCAGCACCCAGCTCACCGGCCCGACCGTCAACATCACCACCGACAAGAAGGAACTCGTCAAGAAGGTCCACGACGCCCTCTACGCCTCCAAGATCATCAGCTACGCCCAGGGTCTCGACCTCATCCAGACCATGGGTGCCAAGAAAGACTGGAAGCTCGACCTCGGCCGCATCGCCGCCATCTGGCGCGGCGGTTGCATCATCCGCGCCCGCTTCCTCAACCGCATCACCGACGCCTACCGCACCAACGCCAACCTGGCCAACCTCATGCTCGATCCGTTCTTCAAAGACGTGCTCAGCAAGACCCAGCAAAACTGGCGTGAAGTCGTCAGCATCGCCACCCTCAACGGCATCCCGGTCCCCGCCTTCAGCGCCTCCCTCGGCTACTACGACAGCTACCGCGCCGCCCGCCTCCCCGCCAACCTCCTCCAAGCCCAGCGCGACTTCTTCGGTGCCCACACCTACGAACGCACCGACAAGCCTGAAGGCCAGATGTTCCACACGGAATGGCCGGAGGTGATTGGGTAACGTAGAGCGAGTTTTCCAACTCGCTTATCCATTCTGAACGCGGATCGTCGATCCCACTGGCCAACACAGCCTGTTCTGTTCTTCAACGACGCCTTCCAAACGCTCGCCATCGACGCCCTGCCGCGAAACTGCTACCTGAAGGACGGAGACCTGCTGCCCTTCGACGTGATCCTCTGCCGGCCGGATGCGGAAATTGAGGCGTTTTTGAGGCTGTATGACTGAGGCGACTGCCCACCGTCTGTCCTACCCCCGGCCGACCGTCCTGCGCGGCCAAACCTGCCTCCCCATTCCAGAGCCAACAATTTTCTGGAGGGAAAGGAAGGTCCGGAGGGCTTGGAAAACTCTTTTCTGGAGCCGGGGGAGACTCCCTTGGCCTCAGAAAACTCTTATTTCTAGAATGACCACCTGACCTTGGCTGCGGACGACACTTTTCCACACCTCGGACACCTTCCCCACCTCTGGCAAAACTCTTTTCCGAGGGTCGAGGAGATCGACCTGATGCTGGAAAAGACTTTTTTCTGCCTCGGGGGAGACTCCCCTCGGTGCGGAAAACTATTGGCTCCAGAATGAGGAGGCGGATGCAGGTCTGGAAAACCATCCATTCAGGCCCGCAGACGCGGTTATTGTGGTGATTCAGATTTTCGACTCACACGGGAAGGCCGGGCCAAGGAAGGTGGCATCTGTGTCCAAGCCGGAGGCTTGAGGGAAAATAGCCGGTGGTGCAACCGCCGGACAACGAGGACCTGAACGTTTGCGCCCCGGCAGGGGGGCGAGAAGCGGGCATGAGCGGCGAGTGGGAACGCTGACCGAGTTCGCTGATTTCTCGCGCCCTTTCAGGGCGCATCGTTGCGGCCATCGAAGCGTCCGGTGGGTGAAGGCGCATGCGGCGGACTACAAGGTGGACGTGAGCCGAATCGCGATCATCGGCGAGTCGGCGGGCGGGCATCTGGTGTCCTGGCTGGGCGTGACGGGCGAGGGCGAGACGCGGGTGGCGGCGGTGGTGCCGTTTTATGCGCCGCAGGACCTCGTGTCGCATGTGAAGCGCCGTAACGAGCTGCGCGGCCTCGGCGGCCTCATCGGCAGCCTAGATGTGAGCGAGGCGAATTTCGCCAAACTGGCCGCGATGTCGCCTGTCACGCAGGTGAAGCCGGGACTGCCTCCCTTTCTCCAAATTCACGGCGATGCAGACACGACCGTGGCGCACGAGCAGAGCGTGCTCTTTGAAAAAGCGATGAAAGCCGCTGGTAACCGCTGTGAGACCATCACCATCCCCGGTGGCGGCCACGGCATGGGTGGCTGGGCGAAGCTGAACAGCGATTACGCCACGGTAATGATCGACTGGCTGCTTGTGACGCTGAAGTGAGGCACCTCACCCGCCTTTGTCATTCATGGACGCAGATGAATGTCCGCTGACGGTAGATTTTGTCGTGAAACTGCTCGGGTTGCGTTTATGGGAGGCGGCTCATGAGAGTCGAACTTGTTAATACTGGCACAGAACTCCTGCTCGGGGACACAGTGAATACGAACGCGGCGTGGATCGGCCAGCGGCTGGCGGCGCTGGGCATTCAGGTGACGCGTCAGACCATCGTGCCGGATGGCGCGATCATCCGTGTGGCGATTGCGGAGGCGGCACAGAGGTCGGATGTGGTGCTGGTGTCCGGTGGCCTGGGGCCGACCAATGATGATCTCACGCGCGAATCGACCGCCGAACTGCTCAGCCTGCCAATGGAGCTCAATGAAGGCGTGATGGAGCACCTCACGGCCTTTTTTGCGAAGCGCAACAAGGCCGTGAACGATGCCACGAAGCGCCAGGCAATGGTGCCGAAGGGGGCGAGCGTGATGGCGAACCCGTTTGGAACTGCCCCGGGTCTCTATTTCCCGGCTTCGCTGGGCGAGCCGCTGGGCTGGAATGCCCACATCTTCCTTCTGCCTGGACCTCCACGGGAGCTGAAGCCGATGATCGAGAACGAGGTGGAGCCACGTCTGCGGGAGTGGCTGCCGGATGGCGCATCGCGTCGCGTGCTCTATCTCAAGGTCACTGGCATCGGCGAGTCGGACATCGTCGAGGCGGTGGAGAAGGAGCTGGAGGCCGTGCCGGGCCTCGACCTAGGCTACTGCATCCGAAAGGGCGATGTCGATGTGCGTCTCGCCGGCACTCAGGCGGCGGTGAACGCGGCGGCGGGCATTGTGCGAGGGGCTTTTGACGATTGCATCGTCTCGGAGGATCGCCGGATCATTGAGGAGGTCATCGTCCAACTTTTGACAGATCGCGGCGAGTGGATGGCCACGGCGGAATCCTGCACGGGTGGCACCATCGCCAGCCGGATCACGGATGTGAGCGGCTCCTCGAAGGTTTTTGGCCACGGCTGGGTGACTTACGCGAACGAGGCCAAGCACCAGCACCTCGGCGTGCCGGTGGAGCTTTTTGAGAAACACGGTGCGGTCAGCGAGGAAGTGGCCCGGGCGATGGCCGAAGGTGCGCTGGCTGCGAGCGGGGCGAATTACGCTCTTTCCGTTACAGGAATCGCTGGCCCCAGTGGTGGAACACCGGAAAAGCCGGTGGGCACGGTGTGGATCGGCCTGGCGTCAAAAGCGGGCGAGACATGGGCTTTGAAGCGTTTTTACCCCGGTGCTCGGGATCGCTTCAAGCTCCTCACCTCCCAAGCGGCGCTCGATTTGCTGCGCCGGAGGCTCTGCGGTCTCAAACCGAGGTCATGAGTTCAGCGCCGCCTCTTCGCGGGCGGTTTTATGTCGGCAGGCACCTTCGCGGGCCAGTTCCTCGCAGTGCGCCTCGATGCGCATGCTTTTGAGCTGGGGCTTGAAACCGAGGCGGCGGGAGATGCAATCGTGCAGCAGGGCGATGTGCTCGTCCTCAAACTCCACCACCCGGTCGCAATCGAGGCAGATGAGGTGGTTGTGCTGCGGTTTTTCGAGGAAATTCGGGTCGTAGTAGGTCTGATCGCGGCCCAGATCGACCTCGCGGAGCACGCCGCAGGCCTGCATGAGGGTGATCGTGCGATAAACCGTGGCCCGGGAGACGGTGCGGTCGATCTTGCGCACCTTGTCGAGGAGTTCCTCGGCATTGAAGTGGTCGTCCGTGGCAAAAGCAGCCTCAATGATGACATCACGCTGCTTGGTCCGCCGCTGCCCTTGTTGGGCGAGATAGGCATCCAGGCGCTTTTTGACATCTTCGATCATGAGGCTCCCGGTTTAAGACACTTGGCCGGAGGGTGCAAGATGGTTTCGGAGCCGGTGGAGATTCAGAAGCCGAAAATCGGACCACCGGCCTCTTGGGTCGATTTTTTGCCCACCACCTCTTTTTAAAGGTTTTGCCATGTTGACGGCTTGGAAGCCTCAAAAGGCCCGGTTTGGTCAAAAAAGGAGGCCTGTGAGCCATTAATGGTGCTGCATATTTAAAATATATTCAGAAAATTATGGAAAATTTATATAACTCCTGTTAATTTTGCCAGATAATTGCCTTTCAACGAATGTCCTTACCTTTCTCATTCTCAGCACAAAGAGCCGCCCCGGTGCCTGAAGCACCGCTCGGCATGGGCAGTGCTTACACGAATCCTCACGAGCTGGTTCGCCTCGTCGAGCAACCTGGAGCCGTGAAGGATCCAGCCTTTGCCACCTTGGCATTTGGTGCCCCTGGGGCCGCTCCCAGACCGGCTCAGTTGATTGATTTTCAAGCAAATCAGCCTCCCGCCGCTGCTCCATCACCACTTCCTGCCCCACGGCCGCAGATGCAGGCTCCGCCGCTCAATGGCCAGCCTCATCTGAACCTCGGCCAAGCTCCCTCGACTCATTTTCACGCACCACCTCCTTCCGCCGTCGCGACTGAAACAGAGCGACTATTGCGTGAGGTTGCCGGGCAGGTGGACCAGATGCGGAATGATTTCTTCTCCGCCGCCACCAACATCAGCGCCTTGAATGATCGCCTAGAGCGCCTCGAAAGCCGCAGTGGCACCTCCGCAGGGACCTCCTCCGAGGTGGCTGCTCTTCGGGCTGACTTTGAAACCTGGATTTCCCAGCATTTGGAGGCCGCCGTCGAGCAATGCATGCGCCGCGTTTGGGCTCGAGCTTCGATGCCGCCGACTCCAACCAACCCGGCTCCCACAGCCTGATCTCCACTCTCTCCTCCCGTACCCACCATCCACTGCCTATGAACTACCTCCGCCTTCGCATGCTCTTCCCGCTCTGGCTCTTCGGCTTCCTGCCTGCCATGGGAGCGGCCAAGCTCATGGATCAGCCGCTCGACTGGTTTTACGGCGTCACCGGCGTCGTCCTCGGCGGCGGCGTCTTCCTAGCCGCCTACCTCATCGGAGGCTGGGTGCTGAAACCGGCTAGCTCCGTCATGAAAGGCACCAACGCCGTTCTCCGTGGCGTTCCCCCGGATACCCAATCCGCCGAATGGCTGCCCTCCGATTTCTGGAAGCTCCGCTGTGACATCAACATGATCTTCGCCAAGCAGCGTCAGGCCCTCAACGCCGCCGAGCAGCACGCCACGCAGACCGCCCAGCGCCTCCTCAATGCCGAGCGCCTCCTCCGCGAGGCCTTCACCGCCCTCCAGGGTCTCTTTGCCGCCAGTGATGAAGGCGTGGCCGTCATCGACGCCCAGGGCTCCATCATCGCCTCGAATGGCCGCCTCGATGCCTTCCTCGGTAAACCGGTCGAAGAAATCGCCGGGCGCGATGCCAGCCGCCTGGTCGCCGCCTTTGCCGGACGTTTTGCCGATGACAAGGTCGCCGCTGAGTGGCTGCAATCCGTCACCGGCAACCTTGATGGTCAGGATCAGATGAACCCCATGATCACCGCCGATGGCGAGGGCGTTTATAGCATCCGCACGGTGCCCATGCGCACCGATGCCGGTGAAATCGTCGGCCGCATCTGGGTGGTGAAGGATCACTCCCAGCTTCGCGTGCTCGAAAAGCAGCTCCGCGAATCGCAGAAGCTCGGCACCATCGGCCAGCTCGCTGGCGGCATCGCCCACGACTTCAACAACCTCCTCACCACCATTCGCGGGAATCTCACCCTCGCCGAGCTCACCTCGCCTACGAACCCCGGTGCCGTTCGCGACCGCCTGCAAAACGCCACTCACGCCACCCAGCGTGCCGCGGATCTCGTGAAGAGCCTCCTCGGCTACTCCCGCTTCAGCAACGGCTCCTCCGCCCGCAAGCCCGTCAATCTGAAGCGCCTCATAGCCGATGTACAGCAGCTCTCGAAGCACAGCGTCGATTCCACAGTGACTATCCAGATGCGCGCCGGCATGGATGACTCCCTCGTCCTCGCCGATGCCACCCAGCTGCAGCAAGTGATGCTCAACCTCTGCCTCAACGCCCGCGATGCCCTTCCTTCGGATAATGGCCTCATCGAGATCGCCGTCGAAAACGTCACCCGCGCCGCCAAAGGCCCGAATGGAGGCGACTCCGCTGATTTCGTCATGCTCGTCGTTCGCGATAACGGCCACGGCATCTCCGAAGAGAACCGCCACCGCATCTTTGAGCCCTTCTTCACCACCAAAAACGCCGCCAAAGGCAGCGGCCTCGGCCTCGCCACCGCGCAGGACATCGTCCGCGAGCACGGCGGCTGGATCGAGTTCGATTCCGAAATCGGCCACGGCAGCGAATTCCGCGTTTACCTGCCCCGCACCAGCCAGCTCGAAGAAAATGACGACCAGCCGCAGGAAAATCTTTCCTCCGGAAACGCCGTCACCGCCCCGCTCGGCACGCAGACCACCATCCTCGTCGTCGATGACGAAGCGTCCGTCCGCTGCATCGCCGCGAACATGCTCAACTTCCTCGGCTACCGCGTCATCGAGGCCGCCGATGGTCAGCAGATGCTCGACATGTGCCTGCGCGGTGGCGAAAAGATCGACGGCATCCTGCTCGATATCTACATGCCGAAGCTCAGCGGTCGCGAGGCCTTCAAGCAGCTCCGCGTCGCCGATTGCGATATCCCCGTCGTCGTATGCAGTGGCTTCATCATTGATCCTGACGAGTTCATGATCCTCAGCCAGGGCCACCCGCCGCCTGTGGACATCATGCTGAAGCCCTACTCCCTCGACGGCCTCGGCAAAGCCCTCGCCAAAGCCATCGGCGCTCCCGCTCAGGATCTCGCCACGCGTGCCAGCTTTGGCGTCTCGCAGGCTCAGCCCGTGCTCGTGGCCTGATCCACCGGCCGCACGCACACAAGAAGCGAAAGCAGGTGTGGTAGAAAAATTTGGGGTAGAAAGATTTCAAAAGCAGAGGCTTGGACAAATTTTTCTACCCCCAATCTTTCTACCCAAAATCACCTCGGAAATGAGGGTCCCGCAGAAGATTTGATTTGGAGCCGTCTGCTCGGCGGATCATTCTGCCAAAGTCACTCCACCTCTTCACTATGCCCGAGACTATCAAAGACCTCCTCCACGCCTCCGAGCCGCGTTCCAGCATCCTCGCCCGCGGTTGGGTGCGCACGAAGCGCGATTCGAAAGCCTGCTCCTTCCTCGAAATCACCGACGGCTCCTGCTTCAAAGGCCTCCAAGTCGTCGTCGATGCCACGCTGCCGACCGCTGATCTCCTCCCGCGCATCCTTACCGGGGCCTCCGTCGAGATCGTGGGCGAATTGATCGCCTCACCCGCCGCTGGCCAGAAATGGGAAGTGCAGGCCAAAGAGGTCAAACTCCTCGGCGAAGCGGATGCGACGTATCCTTTGCAAAAGAAAGGCCACACGCCCGAGTTCCTCCGCACCATC
>JBEIGR010000218.1:0-8160 GCA_040381795.1 Verrucomicrobiaceae bacterium
CCGCCGCCATCAGACCATCATACGCGGGACTCTTCCAGCCAGTGCGGTTATTGCCACTCTCGGCGAGGAACATGTCCAAAAAGGTGCTGGGGTCGTTGTAATCCCCCACCCACGAACTGCGGCAGAGATGGTAATCGAGGCTGCGCATGCTGCTGAGCCAGATTTTTTGCTCCTGCTTCTTGAGGTTCACACTCACGCCGAGGTTCTTCTGCCACATGGCCTGAAGCTCGACGGCGATGTTTCGCTCGATGGGCAGCGGGATGTAAAGGTACTCGACGAGCGGGAAGCCTTTCCCGTTCTTAAATCCCGCTGCGGCGAGCAGCTCGCGGGCCTTCGCCGGATTGTAATCGAGTCCCGGTGGCGGCTGGTAGTCCTGCCCAGCTCCCGGCGGGGTGACGCCCCACGCGGGCGTCTCGCCGAGCTGCGTGATGTTTTCCACGATGCGCCGCTTATCTACCGCCAGCGCAAAGGCCTGTCGCACGCGAGGATCGGTGAAGGGCGGTTTGGTGCTGTTCATGCGGATGAACCAAGTGCCGAGAAACGGCCCGGTGTGAAACCACGACTGCTGTTTCAGCTTCTGCACGAGCGTGGGAGGCATCATGCCCTTGTCCATCAGCAGATCACACTGGCCGGTGTGGAAGAAATTCAGGGCGGTATTGGCATCCTGCACGGGGCGCACCTCCACGGTGCCCATCTTCACATTCGCCGCATCCCAGTAGGCCGGGTTTTTCTTCAATCGGATGTGGTCATCGATGCGCCACGACTCCAGCAGGTAGGCACCGTTGCTCACGATGTTCGCCGGCTTGATCCAGCCTGTATCATGCTTTTCGATGGCCTGCATCGGCACGGGTGCCAGCGTCTGAAAAGCGCACAGGTCGATAAAATACGGCGTGGGGTTCTCCAGCCGCACTACGAGCGTTTTCGCGTCCAGCGCCCGCACACCGACGCTGGCCGGAGCGGTCGTCTTCCCCTCCGTGAAGTCTTTTCCACCCTGGATGACATGCAGCAGGCTCGTGTAGTCCGATCCCGTCTCCGGCCGCAGCGCACGAATCCATGACGCGGCGAAGTCCTGCGCCGTCACCGGCCTGCCATCACTCCACTTCACGCCTTCGCGGAGGTGAAACACATACGTTTTGCGATCCTCCGAGGTCTCCCAGTGCTCCGCCATGCCCGGCTGCGCCTTGCCGTTTTCATTGAACCGGCACAAACCCTCAAAAAGCGAGGACGAGATGCGCATGCTCACCTGATCCGAGACGATCGTGGGATCAATCGTCTCCGGCTCCGCACTCTGGATGAAGACCAGATCCGCCCGTGGCTCCACCGGCCCGCACGCGGTGAGACAGAAAAGGCAAAACAAGGCGCTGAGAACGAAGCGAAGAGGCATGCGGAAAGCTCACGATACTGGCCGAGCACGTCATCAAAGCCAGCATTTTCCCGCTGCCGCATCGCAAGTGGCTTTGATACAAGGCGCAGCATGAAGAATGCCCGCAAACTAGCTACGCAGCATCTTTCGCAAATAGCGGCAGCCGTGAACGACAACGCCGCTCAGCGAATAATCACCCATTCTTTATCGAACATCCACCAGGCATCGAGGGTGGCAGAAACTCGGGATGTTTGGTTCACCATCATTAGCGGCGAGCTGCCCGTGTTGGGATCAAGCAAATGAACCAGCCTGCCGTTTCCACCATCTTCCAAGATCAGGCGGCTTTCAGGGAGAGGTGCGAGGCTCCAGCTCGGATTGTTCAATAGGGACGGAAAGGCCAACGCCTCATCCACCTCGTCACCACCGAGATAATAAGCCGCTTGGATGCTTGCGGTCCTTCGCTTCATCATTTCTCTCCAGCCGCCGAGTCGCAGCGTGTGGTGAAGACTACGCAGTAAATTGGAAACTGCATGGCCGACGCCCGCCTGCGTTCCCAGCGGTGCTAGCCTAGCCCATGGACAGACGGGCCACGGGGGCGGCAAGGTCACGGTGACGGCGATTTTGACGCCCTCGGATGTCACGACGGGAGGAACCACCCGCCAGCGCACCTCCTCCGGCTGGCCTGGCAAGGCGAGCAAAGGGGCGGAATCATCATGCTCATCCTGCCATTCATGCGAGGCAGAGGCAGCCTCCGCTTGATGCGCCGAATGTGAATGCCCGGCGGTGAGAGGCGGTTCAGGCCGCCAGACGAATTCACCCAGCTCCACAGTGCCACGCACCACCTCGCGTGAGATTCGGTGAAGCAGTTTCAGCTCAAAAAAAGCCCCCTGCGAAATCGGCGCGTCTTTCTCCAGCGGACTCAAATGAACGTCGATTCGATTCTCACCCTGAAAAAACCATTCGTTGATCGCAAGATCGAAGTCATGTGCCTGACCGCTCGTTTCACGATGAACGGGCACATCATTGATCCTCAATTCCACTCTGCATTGTGTGGCATTTCCGCGAATGCGGAACACCGGTTGATCAATGGGATGAAGGAGGACTTGCATGAAGATTCGAGGGACTTTTCATCAATCAACGGCCGGGCTTCAGGAGCACCAAGGGACCTCCGCAGGCGATTCGACCGTGGCGTCTGCCGGCCATGATCTTGAGGGGGCTAAAAGGCACCCCCGCCGACCTTCCTCCGAAGCATTTTCAGACGGTTCGGGCTGCAAAAATCGAAAACGACAGCCCGGCCGGCTTTTCTCCATCTGGATGGCCTGCAAGCCGGTGAACTGAAACGCGGCTTTTGGCTTGTGCTCCCTTGGATCGGGCATGGGAGATTCAGCCGGCGCTGCACAAGCTGCCCGGAACCCCGCTCTGAGACCTGAGTCCTCACTACCTCCCTGATGAATAACGAAACTGTCATACTCACGGATGGATCGTGTCTCGATGCGCAAAGGAATCTCTCCCTGGCTGCGCCCCACGCTGGCGGCCTGAGTTTGAGGCCGGCGGGCCTCAATGCCAGCCTGAAGGCTGATGTGGCCGTCTGCCACGAGCCAGATGCCCAACTCCTGGGCGATCTCCTCCGCACGAATCACATCCAGCCCCGCCAAGAGGGGGCGGAGCAGAGGTATTTTATCCGCCTGCTCCAGCCAGGGCCCCAGCAGGCTCATCTCCCCGCTGGCTCCAATCAAGGGCGCGGCTTGGATCTTCATGCGTAACGAGTGCCCCAGCAGCCCGTTCCCTTCCTGCTCGAAAAGAGAGGCGTCCAGATGGATTGAAAGGCTCGGCCAGGGATGAAACCGGAACATCTCCATGCGAGTGAGCCTGGGATTATCCAGACCCGCATGCCGCGGCCCTGGCCGCAGAGCCATGATGGAAGCCGCCGAACGGGCAAGCACCTCAAGCCCATCGATCCATTTGCACAATGCCTTCGCTTGCTGCTTCTCGTGGACTTTCCACTGCCTGCCGTCATACGAGCAGCCAAGATCACCGCCGAGCAGCAATTCATATCCGCTCGAAGATTCTGCAGACGGCTTCGTGGATACCTCCAGCCGCCCGGCCCAGCGGATATCGGGAAAGGCCGCAATTCGTGCGGAAATAAGCGCCATGGCGCATCTTGGAAGATCCACGGACCAGACCTGCGCGGGAAGTTCCGGCATTTTGAAGGGATTGAAGAGCGATAGCATCTCCTCGTCGAGCTCTTCCATAAGCTCGGCGTTAAGGATGGCCGGTGCGGGCCAGTTCCATGCGATCTGTGGCACCACCCGAGTGCCGCCGCCGAGGCCTTCCAACCGCAGCTTGCTATCCACTCCGGGAGGGCACTGCGAAGGCCCCTCTGCTGTGGTGATGATCTCCACCGCCCGGTTCCCGCTGTGTCCTGACAGCACTTGCAGCATTGGCGGCTTCACCTGGGCCGTCATCACATGGGCAAAGTGATTCGACGGCGGATCGAGCGGCGATTCGTTCGGCTGCTTTCCCTTCAAAGGTAGTTCAAGAACGTAACCATGGCCGGCAGCCTGACTGCAAATGGTGACGCGCGTCCTTCGACAACAGCCGGCCGTGGCCGATTCAGCCCTCTGCACCGAGTCGTTGACCGGTTGCATGTCCGAGAACTGTCCTTCCAGCCGTGCGGGATCGAAATCGAAGACCTGGGTTGCTGGCATGCGCGGATCAATGGGTGGCTTTAGGCAGGAGGGGAGGGCGATGCCTTCGCAGCGAGAGCCTCCAACTGCTGAAGTTTTTTATCAGCGGCCATCCCTGCGTGCATGAGCACCCGCTCCGCCGCCGGATGCTTACCGGAGGCGTGAAAATCCTCACCTCCCAAAGCCAGTCCCACCTCGATGAATCGTACGACACCGGTCTCCGAGGCAATGCCAAAACTCTCCGCAGCGATGACCTGCCGCCTCACAAGGGCATCCAGTTCCTGGTCATTGAGGCCGGTCACGCTATCGCGTCTTTTTTCCCTGAGATAACCCCGCACACGCCTCACATAAGCGGAGCGAACTTTGTCTTGAAAGACTTGAATCTGATCTGGGCGGACTTCGATCATGGATAAACGGGGGTCACTCGGTGGAGGTCGTGTCGGCTTCGAGCGGGTGCTCGGTGCGCTCGGCATTGCCGTCCTTCATTTCGTCGATGATCAGCGCCGTGCCATCGGCGTTTTCACAGCCATAGAACAATTGCAGGCTAAAAAGATGCTGATGCTGCGGCATGTCACAGGTGGGAAAGAATGCCCGCCAGACCCGTGGATCATAGTAGCGGAAGAAAACGATCCGTCCGTCCGGCAGCCGCACCTGTGCCATCTCACGCAGATGGCTCAAAAGATCATCCATCGGCGTGCCAGCAGGCGCGGAAATCCAGATGCCCCAATTCTCCCCCCACCCGTGCTTCATCATCCACTCGGCGACCGGGGCCGAAGCGGACTCCACTCTCGCCAGGTAAGTGCAGCGGGTCATTTCCTCAGGTTCTTCGTTTTCAGGAGGAATCAGCGGGGCATGCTCCACCTCTTCATCTTCGAGAAAATCGGGCAATTGCCGCACGATGGCTCCATCGAGCAGGACGAAGACATCTCGCGGCGGCTCCTCGGAACCTTCGATAGTAGTCAGGAGACGCCACAAGCTCTCTTTCCCAGCTTTGGAGAGCATGGCGATTTGCGGCTCGTTTTGCGATGGAAGTCGTACTTTCACTTGGAGTAGAAGGGTGAGCCGCTTTGGGCGGCCAGATCACGAACGGTTTGCTTCTTCCATGTGCCGGGCTTGGAGGCATGGCCCATGCCTTTCGACTTCTCCACTTTGCCCGCTTTGGAGTCATCCGCCATGGCAGCCTTCTTCGGCGGGTCGAGAGGCTTCTTCGCCACGGCTTTTTTCGATCCGGCCGCTCCGCCGGAATTGATTTTCACCATCACGCCCTGAATCGTCACCCCGGAAGGATCGATGGTAATGAAGCCACCCGCGCCTTTCAGCGTGATCTGCATGGCTTCCACCACCACGCTCATGCCGGATACGATGGAGGTGGCCATGGCCGTGTTGATCTCCGTATCCGTCCCCGACTCGATCCTCACGTCCTGCCCGGCGGTCACCTGCCAGGCGTTCGCCACCTTGCTCAAATCATTGCCTCCCACATCCTGATGATGATCCTTGGCGATCTTTTCTTTGTGAGCACCACCCACCTCCTGATGCACGTCTCCGCTGATCTTTTCAAACTGGCTGCCGCCCACGATCAAATGCTGGCTGGACCCGGTGTGCTCTTTGCGCACATTCTTGATGCGCACGTCCATGTCCTTCTGGCCGTGCATGAAGATCTGCTCCTTGCCCTTCGCATCCTCAAAGCGCATCTCATTGTATCCACCCCCGCCTTTCGTTGAGTTGGACTTCCAGACCGTGCGGGTTTTGTCTGCCGGGAGGTTGTAGGGAGACTTGTTTTCTCCGTTGTAAACTCTGCCCGTAATCAGCGGCTGATCGGGATCACCATTCAGAAACTCCACCACCACTTCCTGGCCGATCCGTGGCAGGCTCATGAAACCATAGCCGCCGCCCGCTGAAGGATGGCTCACCCGCACCCACTTGGAAGACTTGTCATCCGCCTTGCTGCGCCGGTCCCAGTAAAAATGGAGCTTTACCCGGCCGTGCTCATCACAAAAGATTTCCTCGCCCGGAGGCCCCACCACGAGGGCCGTCTGCGGCCCGCGGATCAGCGGCTTTGGCGAAATTCGAGCAGGTCGAAACACCAAGTTATCCGGCAGGGCCGTGAGGTGACACTCAAACTTGTCTCCGCTGCCGCCTCCCGTTCCATAGGCATCCACCGAAATCGTCAACACCGTGGAAGTGATCACATACCCGCGTTGTTGATCCGTTCGCTCAGCCCGCGTGAGTTGGAATTTGTTTCCGCAAGCCATGTCCCTCGCCGTGGCCATCGCGTCGATTGACTCATAACCAGCCTGGGCTTCTTCCAGACGGATCTTCGCGAGATTGCTACCGTCCCCCCCTTCGCGGAAAATGCCCGGATACTCAAAGTGCTCGAATTTGGCCGCCGCGTGCTTCTTTTCCTTCGCCAGCTTCGAGCGGAGGTCCTGCTTCGGCTTTTTGAAGTTGTAGTCGTTCGTCGCAAAGGCTCCCGTGCTCACGGTTTTCTGAACCCGAAGATCATACAAAAAGCCTTCCTTGAGCAGTCCTGCCCGTTCCCGCCATTCAATCTTCGGGCGGTCAGGGTGAGGTTGATGCTGGGACATGTCATCCGTGATCATCATGACATGGCTGCCATTCTTATGCTCCCACCAATAATAGATGCCCTCATGTTCCATCAGCCGGCTCACAAAATTCAACGCCGTCTCGTTATACTGCACGCAGTTGACCTTGGGCTTGTAGCTGCCCGAGAGCTTGAACTGGAAATCCGTGAAACCGAAATCCGTGCTAAACACCTCCTGAAGAATCTGCTGCACCGTCTTTTCCTGGAAAATGCGGCAGTCGCTACTGCGGGACAGCAGCCACAGCCACGGCACCATCTGCGCGTGATACACGCCTGCATTCTCCTCGTATCCGAGGAAGGCCAGCGAGGCGACGTAGCCATTGAAATAGCGTGTCTTCCCGCTCTCCGTCTGCAGGCGCACCGTCACATTCGTGCCCACCAGCTTGTCAGGGTCCACATCCTTGTCTGGATCGAGAAGTACAAGGTGATAATCAAAGAGCCTCCCCAGCTCCTCCCGTCCGCTCATGGATTTGAGCAGCAATTTGTTTGGCCCAAGCACCGTGTCGATGGCCGCGTGACGAAAGTCTCCAATGGCTTTGCTCATGAGTGGGGTGGTAGGTTGGGCAGGTATTCGAGAATCTACCGCCGGGCGACGAGTGAATCTTGGGCTACCATAAGCATTTCCTGAAAATAAAAACCAGATTATTTGCCATCCAGTGCCCCGACCCCGATCGGCGGCACATCATTCACCGAATGAATCGTGATGTTCCCGAGGTTGTAACCGCCCTTCGGATCCTTCCCGCGCACCACCATGCCGGGGATGTAGATCTGCATCAGGTCCGCCGGCGGTTTGTAGATGAACTCCATGCCGTTGGGCATCGTGTCTTTCATCGTCCGACCAGGCCCCGCCCACGCCGCCGTCTGGTTCTTCACCGTAGCGATGATCAGTTTGTCCATGTTGCTCCACTCAGCCTTCACCGCCAGCCAGATTCGGGCGAAGAACTTGTAGTTGAAAGCCGACTTCTGGGTCGC
Source organism: Verrucomicrobiaceae bacterium (assembly GCA_040381795.1). GTDB lineage: Bacteria > Verrucomicrobiota > Verrucomicrobiia > Verrucomicrobiales > Verrucomicrobiaceae > Prosthecobacter. The sequence goes on from JBEIGR010000218.1 coordinate 7,625, forward strand.
AAACAGCAGCCTGCGAAAATCATCCGAACTCATCCACCACGGGCTTTGATGCAGAGCGCCTTGTGAGGAGGCGAACCGGCACAGCCACATCCCTGGCTTAAGAATCACCTGCTGAGGATGACGGATTCCCTCGCTGGCAGCTTGAAAGTCAGGATCGGTATTCATCGGCTGTTTGGGTGTGAAGCGTAAAACGACACACTGAAAAAACGATTTAGTATCACTCTGTCAACCGAGTCCCTCATCTTTCTCTACGCCCGTACAGCCCTCGCCTTCATTCCCACTTCAAGCTGCATGACCGCTTACGATCAAGTCCCCTACCCTTGCAACGCCTACCCGCAGACCCATCCCGAGCACCTCGCGAGCATCGCCCGGTTGCGTGGTTTACAGACGCCGCCGCCCGAGACCTGCCGCTATCTCGAGATCGGCTGCGGTGACGGCGGAAACCTCCTTCCTCTGGCCCACGCCCTGCCACAGGCCCATTTTTGTGGCATCGACCTCGCCGCCACCAGCATCGAATCCGCCCGCCAGCATGCCCA
>JBEIGR010000219.1:0-8160 GCA_040381795.1 Verrucomicrobiaceae bacterium
CGGCTTCTGCGTTCTTGCCGATGCCCAGCGAGAGATTGCCGATCTCGATCCACACCGTCGTGCTCGCCGATTTTTCCGCCAGACGCTTCAACAAGGCCACCGCCTCCTCCGGCTGCTTCAGCTCCACCGCCACATCCGCCCTGCTCCGCATCGCAAACGCATTCGCTGAGTCCAGTTTGAGCACCTCATCATACTTCGCCGCCGCCGCTTTCAGGTCACCAGCCCGCCGCAGCAGATGCCCGTACACCAGCAGCACGCTCGGATGCTTCGACGAAGCCGCCTGCGCCGCCACATTCTCCACCAGCAGCTTCGTGGACTCATGCTTCTCATACAGCGTCCACAGCAGTTCCACCACGCGACCATACTCCGGCTGCTGAACGAGCAGAGAGAGATACTCATTCGCCAGCCTCGTATCCCGCTCCGCCCACGGCTTCGGCGCATTTTGGCCGTTCGACGAAACAACCAACACCGCCGCCGCCATGAGGCAGCGAAGGTGAAAAGCCAGTCCCGGAGTGTTTCGCATCACGGGGCCGATCATAGGCCGCCACGAGGCTGCCGCCAAGCCTCACCTTACCAATACTTCGGCCAGCGGCTCTCGCGGGTCGTGTTGTGAAAGATCAGCGCCACCAGCACCAAAATCACCGCCCCGGTGAGCGTCGGGAACAGCGCAAAATCCCAGCCCGGCTGCAAAAGGAAGACGATCAACGGATTCGACCCCGCCGGCGGATGCACCGTGCGTGTCAGCATCATCACCGCGATGGCTGTGCCGACCGCCAGCGCCACGCTCCACCACTGCGGGCCGCAGAAGTGCACAAACGCCAGTCCGATGACCGTGCTGAGCACATGACCGATGATGTCATTCCTCGGCTGGCTAAACGGCACATCGGGATAGCCAAACACAAGCACACAACTCGCCCCAAACGACCCCAGCACGAGCGCCACATGTAAACTCTTTGCCAGCAGCGCGATGACGGCAATGGCGACGAACCCACCGGCAAAGGCAAGCGCCATGGCTTTGCTCGTAGCAGGCGGAGGAAGAGCGGCGGAATCGCCACGGAATTTGGTGAGGAGGTTCATGGGAGAGTTTATGCCTGCTGATGAGCTTTTTTGGCCTTCAAGGCCACCAAGAAGGCCAGCAACCCGATCACCGCCGCGCTGAAAAACGGCGCACCCGGCACCTGCACCGCCCTTTTCGCATCAATAAAATGGCTGAAGAGCTGCGTGGCGATCAGCGGCCCGATGATGCCAGAGATGCTCTCGAGGCTCGTGATCGCGCCTTGCATCGTGCCCTGCTCATCATCGCCGACGGAGTTCGAGATCAAACTTTGCACCGCCGGCCCCGCGAGCCCGCCGAGCGAGCCGATCACGATCATGACGTAGATCATCCAGCCGCTGGAGGCCAACCCGTAGCCGATGTAGGCGAAAACGGCCACCGCCAGCCCGATCAAGGCCGTGCGCCAGTCGCCCACCTTTGCCGTGACTTTGCCCGTGAGCCACGCCGCCACTACCGCCGCGCACACACCAACTGCTGCAAGCGACACGCCATTCCACAGTGGCGTCCAGCCGTAGCGATGCTCCGTGTAAAGCACCCACACACTCGGATAAACGGAGTGCGCGATAAAGGAAAGCAGCGCACACACCGCCAGCCACAACACGCGTGGACGGCTGCGCAGGCAATAGATCGCACCGAACGGATTCGCCCGCGTCCAGTCGATGACACGGCGATTTTCTACCTTCAGCGACTCCGGCAAAATGAACCAGCCGTAGAGCCAGTTCGCTGCCGTGAGCGCCGCCGCCGCGTAAAACGGCACTCGCGTTCCAAACTGCCCCAGCGTGCCGCCAATCAGCGGCCCAATGATGAAACCGATGCCAAACGCTGCGCCCATCAGCCCGAAGTTCGCCGCTCGTTTCTCCGGCGGACTCACATCCGCAATGTAAGCCGTCGCGGCGGAGAAATTCGCCCCTGTGATGCCCGCGATGATCCGCCCGGCCACAAACCACGCCATCGTAGGTGCAAAAGCGAGCAGCAGGTAGTCCAGCGCCAGCCCAAACTGCGAAATCAGGATCACCGGACGCCTTCCCACCTTGTCCGAAAGACACCCGAGCAGCGGCGCAAACGCGAACTGCATCATCGCATACAACGCACTCAACCATCCCGCCGCCTGCGAAGCCGCCGCCGTGTCTCCCCCGCTGAATTCTTTGACCAGCTTCGGTAAAATCGGCACGATCAGCCCGATGCCGAGAATATCGAGCGTGAGCGTGATGAGGATGAAGCCCAGTGCAGGCGTGCGATTGGAAGACATGAGCGCGTGCGCTGCCTCTCGCGGCTCGCTGAGGCGAAATCAAGCGGCCTCAGATCAACGCAGCCTCAAGCCATGCTGCTGCCAAAATCCAGCCAGTGCCGCGTGCGAGCCGTGAAACACATTCCGCTCGGTCGGGCGGTCGAGATTGCCAAAGTACGGCGAGAAGCGGTAGCGGCCATGGTTGTAAACCTTCGGCCGCGAGCGACCACCCTGCCAATCGACACCGCCGTATTGCCACATCGTCCAGTTCGACCACACATCATACTGATCGACCAGTCCGGCGGGATTGCCCGGTGCCGGATAAACCGGTCCCGCGCCGCTATCGTGAGCATACAAAGCCAGCCAGTAAGGCATGCGACGCAGCTTCGCCTTCGACGCCGCGTCCGCGCCGCTGAGCGTCTGCTTGAGCTGCGTGCTGTTTTCCAAATACGCCACCGGCACCACGCCTGTGCGTGCCTCCACGCGTTCCATGAAGCGCAAAATGGCCGAGAGTGGCAGATCACCGTCAAAATCCCCGCACAGCAGCAGCGACGGTGCATTCCACGAACGCCCCCGAACCAGCGACATCGCCCGATTCACAAACTGATCCGCCTGCGCCACCGCATCCACATGTCGCTGCACGCGGTAGTAGATCCCCGGCAACATCTCCTCACGATCCGCCGACGCCAAAAAGCTCGCGCACTTCTCATCCAGGTTGCCCCCCTTCCCCGCCCTCGCGATCAGCCCGCTCGCTCCATTCGCCCGCAGAGCCGAGACATCATGCTCCGAGAAGCTTCGTCCTTCCCGCTGCCTCTCTTTCGGATCATACGCCGACACATTGATGACCTGCGGCATGCCAAACCCCGTCGGCGGCAAACTCCCCGGCGTGCCACCGGGTTGGCTGCTGCAACTCGCGAGAAGGAGAAGAGGAAGAAGAAAAGGCTTCATGCGCCGCCAGCATGTAGGAGCGTTCGCCAGAACGCAACGATTGCCTCGCCGCGGACGCACTCCTCGTTCTGGCGAACGAGCCTACGCTCATTGCGGCACTTCATGCCACTCCAACGGCTGCGGCAGCTCATAACCTGCGAACTCGATATGCAGCACCCGGCGGCGGCATTCGCTCATCGCACGCGAGGAGGCATGAAGCAGCAACGGTCGCATCAGAAGTACATCACCGGCTTTCGCCGCACAAAGCACCTCTGCATGTGTTTCGCGGCATTTGGCGATGCTCTCAGCATCCAATCCACCAAGTCGATGAGTGCCGAGCAACACTCGCAGCGCTCCGTTGCTTTCGTCCGCCCCATCCAGGTGCAAGCGCACGGTGAGCATCCGCTCCAGGCATTCCACCGGCGGCTGCACATGCGGCGCACCATCTTTCACACTCCACGGCCCCCATCCTGGCACCTCGATGCGTTCCTTGAGGGCCAGCGTGATGTCCTGATGCCAGGCAACGAGCTAGTTCGTCTCCGGTCGCTTATCAAAGAAGATGCCACGCACCGGAACTGGTTCGGCAGGCAGAAAAGGACGCACCAGATCTGCCAGCAGCGATTCAGCGAGGCTCATCACTTCCGGCACACGCAAAATGCCGCGAGTGCCTGCGCCATCCGCATCGCCCAGAAGGTCCCGCAAGGCCTCGCAGGCCACTTGATCGAGCACCTTTGGCACGATGGCGAATCCCTGGGCGTCGAGGTCAGCGCCATAGTTCATTCCCCATTCCTCTCGTTCTTTTTCTACCCTCATTTGCAGTCAGCATTCAGTTTGAGAAGAATCACTTTGCCGCCCAGATGCGCACGTCGTCAAAGAGCACACCGGGGCCGTTCACGGTGAAGTGAAAGCTCTGTTTCGTCTCGTGGGCAATACCGGGGGACTTCAGGTCGCCGACCGGTTTGCCATCGAGCGTGACGTGCATGTGATCGCCGAGAATCGTGACGGCGACGCTATGCCAGGGCTTGGGGTCGAGGGTAATGTTCGTGGCCGTTCCGCGACCGACGAGCAGTTTGTCGGCTTCCTTCTTCTTCGCGGGGTCTTTGCGCATTTCGAAGATGTCGTTACGCATGACGCCTTCCTTGTCGTCGCCGAGGCGGATTTGTTTTGGAGCAAAGGCCACACGGCAAATGTGCCCGGCGTGCGAGTCTTGGTGGTTTTTGTCGTCAAACACCGCGTTGAAGCCTGTGGAGCCGTCGAGCTTGAATTTGAACTCGACGATCACGTCCTTCATCGGCCGATACACGCGGCCAACCGCCCCGTGATCATCGCGGGTCTGCCAGCCCTTGAGAACCCCGTTCTGCACGGCAAAGGACGGAATGAGTGGTTTCCAATCGCCGAGATCGGAGCGCTCAAAGTCGTCGGTAAAGATCAGCTCGCCTTTTTGAGCCACGGGTTCGGCGGCGAGGGGACTCACAGCAAGAAAAAGAGCAAGAAGTGCTTTCATGAACAAGGAACGCAGAGCAATCGACCTCCTCGCACGCAAATTCGGGGCGGTCCCACTTCGGGCAGCCGCGTGGTTTGGCGATTGAACGAAACGCCGTCAGCGTCCAACATCGCGACCTCGCCTGAATGACCGCTCCCAATCTCGACACCATCGCCCTCATCGCCGGAAACGGCATCTATCCGGAGACCTTTGTCGCGGCGGCGCGGAAAGCGGGCGTGAAAAAGCTCGTCGCTGCCGCCTTCACGAATGAGACGAAGCCGGAGCTGGCTGGGATGGTGGATGCGATTGAATGGTTCCGTGTCGGCCAGCTCGGGAAGATGATCTCTTTCTTCAAAAAGGAAGGTGCCACTCAGACGGTGATGGTAGGCCAGATCGCTCCGAAGAACCTCTTCGACCTGCGCCCAGACCTTCGCACGCTCATCATGATGGCGAAGCTGAAGCAGCGGAATGCGGAGACGCTCTTCGGCGGTATCGCGAACGAATTGGCGAAGGACGGCATCTTGCTGCTGCCTGCCACGACCTTCCTCGAAGACCTCATGCCAGGCTCCGGTCATGTCGCTGGTCCGCAGATCAAAAAACGCCGTCAGGAGGACGCGGAATACGGCTTCAAGATTGCCAAGGAAAGCAGTCGACTCGACATCGGACAGACGGTGGTCGTCAAAAATGGCACCGTGCTCGCCGTGGAGGCCTTTGAAGGCACCAACGAGGCGGTGAAGCGCGGTGGAGCGCTCGGACGCGGCGGGGCCACGATGGTGAAGGTATCGAAGCCGAATCAAGACATGCGTTTCGACGTGCCTGTCGTAGGCCCTGACACCATTCGCACGGCGGCGAGTGCTGGGGTGGATCTCATCACCGTCGAGGCGGGCATGACCTTATTGCTTGGGCGTGAGGAAGTTCTGAAACTTTGTGCGGATCTGAAGGTCAGCGTCATTGCCATTGGATAGATCCAGCCTTGAGCGTCATTATTCAGCGGCCATGAAACGATACCTGGCCTTCTTTGTCTTAACCATTCAACTCCACGCCGCCGAGCCTCCATCCTGCGAATGGGTCTTCAGCGGCGGTGGCAGCGGGCATGACAAGACGCGGGCAGTGACGACGGATCGTGCGGGGAATGTGTTTCTCGCCTCCGAGTGCGTGGGGGATGCGATGTTTGGTGATCAGCAGCACAAAACGGCCGGTGAGATGGACATGTGCCTGACGAAGCTCGATGCCGCGGGCAAGCCACTGTGGGTGAGCGGCTTCGGCGGCAGCAAGACGGACCGCGCGTATGGCGTGATCACGGACCCGGCGGGGAATGCGTATGTCACCGGACACTTCGAAAGCACGGATGCGATGGCGAATGGCGAGAAGGTGCCGAATGCGGGCAACTACGACGCCTTCACCGCGAAGTTCTCCCCCGATGGCAAGCTGCTGTGGGTGCGCGTCAAGGGTGGCACGGGTTCCGATTACGGACACGGCATCGCCATCGACTCGAAGGGGCATGTCGTCATCACTGGGGCGATCGGCGGGCAGTTTTTCTGCACGAAGTATGACGCGGAAGGTCGCGAGATCTGGCATCGCACGCCTTCCGGCAAGGTCTCCGGCAGCGGGCACGGCATCGCGATTGATGGGAAGGATCACATCTACCTCGGCGGCAGTGCTTCGGGCACTGGAGCCTTTGGCAAAATCGTCATCGAATCCAAAACGAGCGCCGCGCTCGTGCTGAAACTCACCCCGGAAGGCGAGGGCGAATGGGTGAACCTCATCCCGGGCACCACGACCGCCATTTATCATGAGATCGCCTGCGACTCGCAGGGTCGCGTCTGGGGCGTGGGCATGTTCAAGGGAAGCGTGAGTGTGGCTGGCCAGACGTTTCAAGGCGGCACCGAAAAAGATTACGACGGGCTCATCGTGCATCTCGATGCTTCCGGCCAGGTGCAGTGGGCAAAGCACATGCATGGTCCGGGCACCGATTACTGCCTCGGTGTCATCACCGATGATCACGGCACGGCCTTTGTGTGCGGCGATTTCAATCAAGACAACGTGCTCGCAGGTCACGCGCTCTCCACCCGCGGCAGCGGCGACATCTTCCTCGCGGCGTTTGATGTGAAAGGCGGCCTCCTCTGGGTGCAACAGGCCGGCGGCAAGCTCAACGACAGCGCCTACCCGATCACCTTCCGCGCTCCCGATGAAATCATCATCGCCGGAGCCCTCTCCACACCTGCCACGTTCGGCACTCACGAAGTGACCAAATCCGGTTCCAGTGATTTGTATGCCGCGAAGTGGAAACTGAAACCCCTCCAATGACCCCGATGAAGCCTCTCTTTGCTTTCCTTCTCCTGCTGACCGCCCTCGTCTCCGCCGAGCCGAAATACGATCCCGCGAAGTTGCCGAAGGGTCACGACTACTTCGAGCTGCGCGATGGACTGGCGAACTGCCAGCGCAAGTTCACGCAGGAGAAAACCGGTCGCGTCATTTTCTTCGGCGGGTCGATCACGGCGGGCGGCGCATGGCGGCAGCACACCTGCGATTACCTCACGATGAAGTTCCCGGACACGAAGTTCGAGTTCATCAATGCGGGCATCGGCTCCATGGGCTCCGTGCCGCACGCGTTTCGCCTGGAGCGCGATGTTTTGGCCAAAGGGCCGGTGGACTTGCTCTTCGTCGAGGCGGCCGTGAATGACAGCTCGAACATCCCGCAGCATCCCGATCTCATGCTGCGCGGCATGGAGGGCGTGGTGCGTCACGTGCGCACCGTGAGCCCGCTGACGGACATCATCCAGCTTCACTTCGTCATGCCGCCGCACATGGATGACTACCACGCTGGCAAGGTGCCCGCGTCCATCGCCCAGCATGAGCGTGTGGCCGTGGCGTATGGCAATCCGTCGTTCAACCTCGCGCGTGAAGTCACCGATCGCATCGACGCGGGTGAGTTCACCTGGGCGGACGATTTCAAAGGCCTGCATCCCTCGCCTTTCGGTCATCAGCTTTACGCCAACAGCGTCGCCCGCATGCTCGACGTCGCTTTCGCCAAACCCATCGCCGCCTCCGCGAAAGAGCATCCGCTGCCTGCGCCGCTCGATGCTCAAAGCTACGCCAAAGGCCGCCTTGGCGACATCGCGAAGGCAAAAATCATCCGGGGCTTCACACTCGTGCCGTCGTGGAAACCTGCCGACGACGACAAGCAGCCGAACGGCAAAAAGATCGGCGTGCGCGAAGGCTTTGTGAACGTGCCCGCGCTCGTCGGCACGGAGCCCGGCGCGGAGTTTGAGTTCAGCTTCGAGGGCACCGGCTGCGGCCTCTTCATCGCCTCCGGTCCCGATGCTGGACAGATCGAATTCAGCGTGGATGGCGGTCCGCAGCGCACGCTCGACACGCTGACGCACTGGAGCAGCGGCCTGCATCTTCCATGGGCCCTGATCCTCGAAGACCAGCTCAAGCCCGGCCCGCACACCGCGCGAGTCCGCC
>JBEIGR010000220.1:0-8140 GCA_040381795.1 Verrucomicrobiaceae bacterium
AAGGCGCTGGCCACCGGGCCAGTGCTACCCACCTGGCTGATCTCCATCTACCTGCTGCACACGCTGGGTGAGCTCTTCCTCAGCCCCATTGGCCTCAGCGCGGTCTCGAAGCTCGCTCCCGAACGGCTCGCGGGTCAGACGATGGGCATCTGGTTTCTCGGCAGCTCCTTGGGGAATATCCTCGCTGGTCTGCTGGCCGGGGAGGTCACTGGCGATGCCTCCGCGCAAATGCCGCACATCTTCATGCAGGTCGTCTATCTGGCCGGAGCCACCGGCGTGCTGCTGCTGATTCTTTCGCGACCGCTCAGCCGGTTGATGAAGGGGGTGCAATGACTGTGAGATCGTGAGCGGTGCTTCGTTAAGTTTCCGCTCATGATTCGCCTCCTTGCTCTCTCACTTTTCACTGCTGTCTCCGCCTTCGCGAAGCCCAACATCGTCTTCATCCTCTGCGATGATCTCGCCCAGGGCGATCTCGGCTGCTACGGCCAGAAGATCATCCAGACGCCGAACCTCGACCGCATGGCGAAGGAAGGCACTCGCTACATGCAGGGCTATTCAGGCACCACGGTGTGCGCTCCCTCACGCTCCGTGCTCATGACGGGCCTGCACACGGGTCATTGCCCCATCCGGGCGAATCGAGAAGTGCAGCCGGAAGGCCAAAAGCCGCTGCCGGAGGGCACGATCACCGTGGTGCGGATTTTGAAAGATGCAGGCTATGCCACCGCCGCCTGCGGAAAGTGGGGCATGGGCATGTTCGATACGAGCGGCAGCCCGCTGAAGCTCGGTTTCGACCACTTCTACGGCTACAACTGCCAGCGCCACGCCCACAGCTACTTCCCCACCTACCTTTACAACGACGACCAACGCTTCGACCTGCCCGGCAACGACGGCAAAGGAGTCGGCAAGACCTATGCGCAGGAGCTCATCTCCGGCGAAGCTTTGAAATGGGTGCGTGAGCACAAGGACGCACCCTTCTTTCTCTACTACGCCATCACACTGCCGCATGGCCGTCATGAGATCGACCAGCTCGGCATCTACGCCGACAAGGATTGGACGCCCACGCAGAAAGCCTACGCGGCGCAGGTGACCCGGCTCGATAGCGATGTGGGCCGTTTGCTCGATCTGCTGCGAGAGCTGAAACTCGATCAAAACACCCTCGTGATGATCGCGGGCGACAACGGCTCGTCCTTCGATCCGAAGTCCGAAGTAGGCAGTCTCTTCAAACAAGCCTCCAACGGCCTCCGCGGTTACAAACGCGGTCTTTATGAAGGCGCTCTCCGACAGGCCGCGCTGTCCTGGTGGCCCGGCAAGGTGCCCGCAGGCCGCGTGAGCGACGAACCCTGGGCTTTTTGGGATTTCCTGCCTACCGCCGCCGAGCTGGGCGAAGCCAAAATCCCTGCCGAATGCCGCACCGATGGCCTCTCTCTCGTGAACTACCTCCAAGGCGGCTCCGCCCCTTCACGCGATCATTTTTACTGGGAACTGCACGAAGGCACCTCCCTGCAAGCCGTGCGCTTCGGCCCCTGGAAAGCCGTTCGTAACGGCCCGGAGAAGCCCATCGAGCTCTACGACCTCCGAAACGATGCTGGCGAGCAAAACGACCTCGCCAAGCAGAAGCCCGAGCTGGTCGCCAAAGCCGAGGCACTCATGAAATCCTCTCGCACCGAGCATCCCGATTGGCCGCTCGTGCAGCGTGTGGCGAAGAAGAAGGGACGGAAGTGACTCAGGTGACACCGCCTACCGCCTACCGCCCACAGTCCACCGTTTACCGCTCCTTCTCCTCGTCCTTCACTTCCATCTCCACCCAGTCATCGCCATCGCGTTCCATGCGAAGGCCGTTGATGATCATCACGAGGCCGAGGCCACCGATGAAGAGGCTGGCCTCCATGATGAAGGGCGTGGTGAGAAAGGCGAAGAAATAGCCTGCGCCTTGCAGCACCACTTCGCGGGCTGTTTCACTCACCCGGCAGGCGATGATGATGCCCGCCAAAATGGCGAGTGACCAAAGAAGCGGTGTGATCCACCAGCGGCGGCGTTCGGCGGCAGGCGTGGTCATGGCTTAGAGGCTGCCGCCGGGTTGCAGCACCGGATAGCTGCGGGGTTTCGGCTGAAGCGTGATCGGATCCACCGGTACCGCAGCCTGCACCTGCTCCTCGCTCAGTGCTTCGTTGGCCATGTTCATCGGCAGCGCCACAGCGGAAGGCAGTTTTTGATCCTGCGTCGTCTGTTGCTCCGTGAGCGTGCGCTGCGAATCCATCACATACTTTCCAAAGATGCCGCTAGCCGCCAACACGCAGATAAAAACAGCCAGTGCGGCAGGAACGGGAGATTTGATCGTCTGCACGCGGCCCACCACCGGATCGGCGAGTTTTTCCATGCGCTGAGGCTTGTCACGGAGCCAGGGGCCAAAGGAATCCACCAGGTGACGGTAGTCCTGCGGGCCGCCAAACACGGCGGAAGGCAGCTCTTCGAGCACCTCGGCGGCATTCACGTCGAGGTAATCGCTGTAAAGCTTCAGGAACGAACGGGCATACGTCATGCTGCCGAAGGAGGCATAATTTTCCGCCTCCAGATGGATCAGCCGCTGCGTGGGGATCCGCGTCTCATGCGCCGCATCTGCAAGCGAGAGTCCGCGGGCTTCGCGGGCGGCTTGGAGACGCTGGCCTAAGGTAAGGTTCATGAGTGGTTGTTGGACAAATTCGAGTCTGACACGCTGACGGGCGGGATGCGATGAAATTTTTTTCGGAAAATGATTAACCTGATTCTGGAGACTATAACCCTGCCTGTAGAGAAAGAGTTACTCATGAAGGCCAAAAGCCGGATGAGAGGTCTTGCCGAGCGATGCTCCGCTTGATAAAAAGCCGTGATGAACCCCATTCACGAGACCCGCCTGAAACTCCGTCGCGAACTCGAAGCGCCGCCCGCATTGCGAAAATTCGGCAGCGGCTGGATCAGCGGCGTGCTGGGCATGATGCTGGGTCTCGTGGCACTGGGTACGGTCCTCATGATGCGCTTTCCCGGTGTCTTCGTGATGAAAGAAAGCGCGGCACTCGTGGCGCATCCGGGTTTTCGCACCGGCATCATGGCGCTGATGGTGCTGGCCTTTCTTTTCGCGATGCTGAGCCTGCTTTTGCGGCCGAGCAAGGTGCTGGGCATGACGGGCATGGTGGCGATACTCATCGCGGTGACTCTCGGTGGCTCGCAAGCGCAGGCCGTGGCACCGGATCTGACGCCCCTCTACTTCGGGCTCGATTTCTTTGTGCTGCGTCTGCTCTTCACCGGCTTCCTGTTCGTTCCTCTGGAGACGATTTTCCCGCATCGCGAGGAGCAGGGCATCTTTCGCTATGAATGGCGCGAGGACCTCTTTTACTACCTCGTGAGCAGCATGATGGTGCAGGTGCTCACCTGGCTGAGCTTCATGCCAGCGCAGACCTTGTTCGCCATCACCTCATGGACCGAATTCCGCGCTTGGGTGGCTGCTCTGCCTTTCGCGGTGCAATTCATCGCCATCATGTTTTTGACGGATCTGGTGCAGTACTGGGTTCACCGCCTGTTTCACCGCATCCCGGCGCTGTGGCGCTTCCATGCTGTGCATCACTCAGCCCAGGCGATGGACTGGATCGCCGGGGCGCGGATGCATTTCTTCGAAATTTTAGCTCTGCGCAGCACCACCGTCATTCCGATGATCGTGCTCGGCTTTAGCCAAGGCGCTGTGAATGCCTACATCCTCGTCGTGTATCTCTACGCCACCTTTGTGCATTCGAATCTCGGCTGGAAATTCGGCTTCCTCGAAAAGCTGCTCGTCACGCCACGCTTCCACCACTGGCATCACAGCATCGAGAAAGAGGCCATCGACGTGAATTTCGCCGTCCACTTCCCTCTTTTCGACAAACTCTTCGGCACCCACCACATGCCCGAAAACGGCCGCTGGCCCTCCGGCTACGGCATCAGCGGCCATCCCGTGCCCAAAGGCTACTGGCAGCAGTTTTTGCATCCGTTTCAAAGGAAGAAACAATGATGCTGGACTTGGCGGGTGGGTTTCGTTTTGAATGCCCGCCCGCATGCACTGGACCCAAAACTACGATCCTCTTGGCCATCTGATTCTCTCCTCCCTGGTGGCGGCGGTGCCGGTGGTGGTGCTGCTGGGGTTGCTGGCGTTCTGGCATGTGCGGGCGCAGATGGCCGCGATGGCAGGATTGGTCGCAGCGCTGGGGATCGCGATTTTCGTGTATCACATGCCTGCGCCGCTGGCGGGCATGGCAGCGCTGAATGGCGCGGTGTTTGGCTTGTTTCCCATCGGCTGGATCGTGCTGAATGCGATGTTCGTGTACAACCTCTCGGTCGAGACCGGCCAGTTCGCGGTGCTGCAACGGCAGGTGGCGGGATTTTCGAGTGACCGACGCATTCAAGCTCTGCTGATCGCGTTCAGTTTCGGGGCCTTCATCGAGGGCGCGGCGGGCTTTGGAGCGCCGGTGGCCATCACGGGCGCTTTGATGATCGGCCTCGGCTTCAAACCTCTCGAAGCCGCGAAACTGGCGCTCATTGGCAATACCGCGCCGGTGGCCTTTGGCTCGCTCGGCACGCCGTTGACGACGCTGGCGGACATCACGGGCCTCGATCTGCTTTCGCTCAGCGCGATGGTGGGACGACAACTCCCCATCTTTTCGCTCATCGTGCCCTTCTGGCTGGTGGCGGCACAAGCGGGATGGCGTGGCATGCTCGGCGTGTGGCCGGCGTGTTTGGTCACGGGAGCCAGCTTTGGCGTGATGCAGTTCGTGATGAGCAACTACCATGGTCCGTGGCTGGTGGACATCGTCAGCGCCGTGGTGGCGATGGTGTCACTCGTGCTTTTCATGAAGGTGTGGAGGCCAAACACGGAGACGGCAGAGGACTCCGCAGTTCCCGGCGCATGGAAGGCTTGGCTGCCGTGGATCTTCCTCACGGCCTTCGTGTTCCTCTGGGGCATGCCGCAGGTGAAGACTGGCCTCAACAGCCTCTTCAATCGCGAGATCGAGGTGCCGCTGCTGCACAAGGCCATCGAGAAGGTGCCGCCGGTGGTGATGCACGCGGAAGTCGAGAAGGCGGTGTTCAAATTCAACGCACTATCAGCCACCGGCACCGCCGCGATGCTCGCCGGCCTGCTGGCGGGCCTGTGCCTCGGCCTAAAGCCGGGACGTGTGGTGAAAATCTACTTCGAGACCATCTGGAAGCTGCGTGTTTCGATGCTCACGATCTCCCTCATGCTCGCTTTGGGCTATGTGACGCGATACAGCGGCACGGATACGACAATGGGGCTCATGATGGCCTCGACCGGATGGTTGTTTCCGTTCTTCTCGCCGATCATCGGCTGGCTCGGTGTGGCACTCACCGGCAGCGATACCTCCTCCAATGTGCTCTTTGGCAATCTCCAGCAGGTCACCGCGAACCAGCTCCATCTCTCACCCATTCAGATGGCCGCCGCGAACAGCAGCGGCGGCGTGATGGGCAAAATGATCGACGCGCAAAGCATCGTCGTGGCCGGTGTGGCGACGGGTGGGCATCCCGAGAGTCCCGATGCGGGCACCGTGCTGCGCAGCGTCTTCTGGCATAGCATCGCGCTGGCGCTGCTCATGGGCCTGCTCGTCATGGCGCAGGCTTATTGGATGCCGTGGATGATCGTGAAGTGATCTCGCTTACTTCTTCGGCGGCACCGCAGGCTGATTGGGCTGGAAAGGCTTCACCTCCGGTGCGGCGACCGGTTTCGGAGCATCGGCGGGGCGCACGGTGGCCTCGGCCTTCTTCACGGATTGGAAGAGCAGGTTGTAGTTATGCCGAATCGCTGCAGGAAAGGAAACGCGGCCCGGCTCGACGATTTTTTCGCGCAGCAACTTGGAAGAGAGATCGGCCACGAGATCCGTGCCGATCTTCACCGCCCGATCCACATACGGCGCGGCCACGTTCGTCGAAGCGGCGGCGGTGCCTTTGATGAGATCACTGCTGATGGTGATGCCTTGCAGCGCGATGCTGCTCTGCGCCGCCACGATGGCTCCATCCGGGGAAATCGTGACCTCCAGGCTGGCGTGGTCATCGGAGGCGAGAAAGCCGCGCATGTGATCGATGCGGAGGGAGACAAACAACCCGCCATCCGGCGAAGGAGACACCTCTGGCTGGTAAGTGCGGTAGCTGGCACCCGAGAGCTCATACTCCATCGCACGGCCTTTGAGCACCTTGGCCCCATCGAGGCTTTTGAGAAACGTCTCCGCGTCGATTTCCACCGCCATCGTGGTCGAGGCGGCGAGCAGCAGGCTGGTGAGGCAGGCGCGGAGTTTCATCGTCGCCGTTCATGCAGTCCAAAACGGGCGAGTTCAAGCCATGATATAGGCAGCGGCCCGGCCTCGTATGCCTCGCGCATGAAATCCACCGCCGCGCTCTGCCTCCTCGCCTTCACACTCCATGCCGAGGACTGGGCGCAGTTCCGCGGCCCCAATGCGAGCGGCATTTCATCCTCCAAAAATCTGCCGCAGGAGTTCAGCGCGGACAAAAACATCGCGTGGAAGGCTCGGCTCGGCGATGGCGTGGGCTCGGCGATCATCAAAGACGGCATCGTCTATACCAGCGGCATGGCGGGGGACTCAAAAGCGGCGATGCATGCCTTTGATGCCGCCACCGGCGCATTGAAATGGCGCACGGAATTCGAAACGGGCACGCTGCCACGCATTACGCCGCCGAACAGCCACGCAGCGGCCACACCCGCGACGGATGGCGAGCATGTCTTCATCCACTTCAGCACCATCGGCTTGCTGGCGTTTGATTGCGCCACCGGCAAGGAAGCGTGGCGCTACACCATGCCGCGTCCGGCTTACCTGATGGACTGGGGCGCGGCGTCCTCGCCCATCGTGCATGAGGGCATGGTCATCTTTTGCCAGGATGATGACCTCGCGCCCTTCCTCGTCGCCGTGGATGCCAAAACGGGAAAGGAAAGGTGGAAGACGCTGCGCAAAGAGATGCTCGCCGGCTATGCCGTGCCTGTTATTTGCCAAGGCGACATCGTCGTGGCCGGCAGCGGCAAGATGAAAGGCTACGATCCCGCCACCGGCGCGGAGAAATGGACCTGCAACACGCTGCTGCGCACCATCATGGTCACGCCGGTCGTGCAGGACGACATCATCTACATCGCTGTGCAAAGTTACGGCGACAGCACCCGCACGTTGAAGCATGCGCTACTCGAATGGCTCGACACGAATCAGGACAAAATTCTCGCCCGCGACGAGACACCGAAGGAGTTCCACGAGCGCTTTGACGCCTCCGACAAAAACAAAAACGGCCTCATTGATGCCGACGAGATCGACACCGCCTTCCAAAGCCCCGACAACATGGCCGCCGGTGGAAATATCATTCAAGCCATCCGCGGTGGCGGTCGCGGCGATGTGACGAAGACGCATCTGCTCTGGTCGATCGATCCCAAAACGCCCTCGAATATCTCCAGCCCGCTGTTTTACAACGGCCGCCTCTACCTCGTGAAAAGCGGCGGCATGTCGAGCTGCTACGACGCCAAGGATGGCAAGTCGCTGTGGGATCGCAGCCGCCTCGGCAACTTCGGCGACTACTTTGCCTCCGCCGTCGCCGCCGATGGCAAAGTGTATGTCGCGGGCAAAAACGGTTTCGTCGTCGTGCTCGAAGACGGCCCCGAATTGAAGGTGCTCGGCAAAAACGATCTCGGTGAAGAAATCATCGCCACACCGAGCATCGCCGATGGTCGCCTGTTCGTGCGCACGCGTGAAAATCTCTTCTGCATCGCCCAGGGCGGATCTGCGCTCGCGAAGGCCGAATCGAAACCGCAGACGCTCGAACTCGCCTCACGACCCGTCAGCGGCTCCCGCGTGTGGAATGGCTACACCGGCACCGCGATGGGGCAGGAGTCATGGAGCGATGAAGAGCTCGAAAAACGCCTTCAGCAGCTCAAAACGCTGAAGTACACCGCCGTGGCCGTGCCGAAGAGCGTGAAGCCCTTTTCAGCCATCCGCGTCGATGGCGACACCGCCGGCCGCAAAGCCTTCAGAGGTGCCAAAACCTTCGAAAATGCCGACGTGGCCGCCATCACGGCCCGTTTCCGCGAAAAAGCCGCGAAGATGGGTTTTGCGGTCATCGAGGCCGATGCGCT
>JBEIGR010000221.1:0-8120 GCA_040381795.1 Verrucomicrobiaceae bacterium
AAGTCGAGACGGCCGCTGTCGCACATCCAGGTGGAGTTGACGTCGTTGTTGTCGCGTGGTGTTTGACGATAAATCGTGTCGCCACGGGCACCGATTTCCATGTTGCAGCCGCGTCCGCAGCCGGTGCAGATGCTGTTTGTCTCGGTGAGGAACCACACGCGCTGCTGGAAGCGGAAGTCGGTGCTGGTCAAAGCGCCAACGGGGCAGATATCGACGGTGTTGAGCGAGTAATTGTGCTCCAAACGCTTGCCGGGATGCACGGCGAGCGTGGTGTGGCTGCCGCGCTCGGTGAAACCTAGCACCGGCTCATCAGCGATCTCGGCGGTGAAGCGGATGCAGCGGCTGCACATGATGCAGCGTTCGTCATCGAGGCGCACGCGGGGGCCGATATCGACGTTCTTCGGCTTCTTGACCTTGTCTTCGCGGAAGCGGCTCTCGCCTTTGCCGTGCTCCACGCTGAACTCCTGGAGGCGGCACTCGCCAGCTTGGTCGCAGATGGGGCAATCGAGGGGGTGATTGATGAGGAGGAACTCCATCACGCCCTTGCGGCATTCCTGCGTGAGGGTGCTTTCGGTGCGGATACCCATGCCTTCGGCGACGGTG
The DNA here is from genome assembly GCA_040381795.1 of Verrucomicrobiaceae bacterium. GTDB lineage: Bacteria > Verrucomicrobiota > Verrucomicrobiia > Verrucomicrobiales > Verrucomicrobiaceae > Prosthecobacter. The sequence goes on from JBEIGR010000221.1 coordinate 604, forward strand.
TTCGCACACGCGATGACGGGACGCGGCATCCAGCCGATCTTTGGCATGCCGTGTTCGTCTTTCTCCGGCTCGGTGCCGGGAGCGGGCCGCGGGGGCATGCCCATTTCGACGAGGCACATGCGGCAATTCCCGGGGGAGGAGAGCTTCGGGTGATAGCAGTAGTGCGGGACTTCGGCCTTGGCCTGCTTGCACGCTTCGATCATGCGCGTGCCTTTGGGGAATTTGAGCCAGACGCCGTCGATCTGCACGTTCACGAGGTCGGCAGGAGGGGGCGGCGCGGCGGCAGGGGCGGGAGCTTCAGCGGGAGCGGGCATGAGCGAAGGGGAAAAAGGGGGAAAGGCTGGCCGATTATCGGAGCGCGAGGGGGAGCGGCAACCCGATTTTGTGAAAAGTTTCACAAGGGGGGAGGCGAGCCTTGAAATCAGGTTGAGGGCCTCGATGTAGCTGTGCATCCATGCGAACGATCAGGTAACACAAGCACGCCCCCCCATGAAACTCGTTGCCCTCCTTCTTCTCTCGCTGTCGCTGGCTTCGTTGTCCTGCCTCGCGGCGGATGCCTATCCAAATCAGCCGAAACTGAGCAATGCTCATCGCAATCTGATGTCTGCGAGGCGTAACTTGGACCGGGTGAATGTCTCGGGCAACGAGCCATCGATGAAGCTGCTAAACGAGGCGGTGGTCTCGCTCAACACGGCCCGCAAGAGCCTGGAGGACGCGGCGAAAAACAAAGGCAGCCACCGCGCTGCGGCCATGGACCGCATCGACAAGTCCAAAGCCATGATCGAAAAGCTGCGCCGAGGCAGCGGCAGCGCCAGCACGGTGGTGATGGAGATCGATGCCGCGCTCACCGATGTGAAAGAGGCGGCCCGAGCGGGAAGAAACTGAGCGCAGCCCTACCCTCCCTCGCCCGGAAAGAGCATCCAGCGGTCTGCCACGATCTCTTTGATCATGACGCAGTGATCGGACTGGGCGGCGGGCGGAAAGCCCACGCGGAGGGTGACGGGCTGTTTGGCACCGGGCAGGCGCAGCGACGGCAGAGGAACCTCGGGAGGCAGAGGGTTGGGAAGGCGCACGCCGATGAGATTTCCCACGGCGATGCCGAGCTGGCTCTTCCGAAGCACATAGCCGGTGAGCGAATGCATGCCATCCGGGCTGCGGAGCTTCACGGCGAGGAAGCGGGCTTTGTCATCGAATTCGTAGTTGTAGTAATCCGATTCCATCGCCACGAGGCGCATGAGGGCCGGGATGACCTGACGGGTCTTTTTCAAGGCGGGGATCGTGATCTCATTGAAGCCGGTCCAGGCCTCCCAATCGAGCATCAGCGGCCCGGCGGGCGAGCGGTGGAAGTAGGCTGGCAGCACACTATCCGGCCGTGAAGGGGAGCGATAGCGTAGGAACACCACTTTGGAATCTCCGGCGCTGATGAGCGTGCCGCCGGAGAGATCGAGCGGCACAGGATCGGTCTCGTGGCGGTCGTCGTAGTGGAGCTTGAGATGCGGTTCGAGGAGGCTGGCATTGTAGATGAGTGGCAGCTTGGCCTTCCACGAGGTAGCCTGGCGATAGGTTTGCAGGGCTTTGACGGCCTCCTGGACCATGGCGGAGTCCGGCTCGAGCTCCTCGGAGGTCAGCGGGAGGTTTTCACCCCGGCCCTGATAGGCGGGACCGGCGGGCTTGCCCATTTCTGAGGCCTCATGACGGGCGATGCCGGTGAGCGTGGGGCTGGGGGCGTGCTTCGAGAGCAGTTTCCGGCGCACGGCATCATCATCGTCATTCGCGATGCCGCGGAGGGTGGGAGGCATTTCTTCCAACGTGGGCGCATTGGGATCGAGCTGCTTCACGGGCTTCACCACGGGATCGCGTAGCAAGGCATGGACATAGAGTCCCGCTGCTAGCACGGCGGAAAGAATGCCCACGGCAGGCCAGAAACGACGCTTCCAGCGCCTCCGCCGACTGCGCCGCCGAGATTTAACGGGCTGGGCGAAATCCGCCCCTGAAGCCGGTGACGGCGTCTCATCCTGGCTGGCTTTTTCATTCTGGTTCATGCGTATAAAATATCGTGGGTGATTCTGCCGGGCGGTCTCGGCGAAGGCAATAGAAGGCTGCGGAAATATGTGCCTGACCATTGAAGCGTCGGAAAATTGACCTCGCGCATCCTCCGAGCTTCCTCGAAAGTTTTCGTTCGCATGAATTTACTTCCTTCCCCACTCGACCCGGGCTTCCTGATCTGCTTTGAGGCGCTGGGAGGCCTGACGCTAGTTTGCTGGGTCTGCGGGCGTTTGCTGCTGCCACGCTGGATGGATCATGGGGACTGGATGGAGGCGCTGTTTCTGCGCCTAGCCGTCGGCATGATCGTCGTGACGGCCATTGCCGCCATCATCTGCCTGGGACGGCTTTCTTATGTGGCACTGCTGCTTCCCGTCATGCTGGGGATCGGGCACTGGCTGCGCCGCCAGCATGCCGCCGATGGGGAGCCGACTTCCCCGCCCACTCCAAGGCATCAGCCGCTGATCTGGCTACTGATGCTGGCTCTGGGCTGCACGGCATTTGAGTGGTGGAACACCGGCTGGGTGGGCCTGGATGGGAAAGTGACCGTGATCCACCTCGACTACGGTTTTTATGCGAACCTTGCCCACGGCCTGGGTGAAGCCCGCGTGGCGGATGCGTGGTGCGTGACGATGGGTGAGCATGCTCGTGAACTGGAAGGCGTGCGCGATGCCTGGTATCACTGGGGTCCGGTGTGGCTCGCTGGAGCGATCCACCAAATCACCGGCCTGATGCCGCTGGCGGCGCTGATGCATGTGGTGAATAGCTTCATGGACATGCTGCTCATCCTGGCGCTGGCGACCATCACCCGCCGCCTGACCTCGATGACGCCCGGTCGCGTGCTCATGATCGCCGTGGCGGCTTTCTTCGGGGTGCAATTGCTGCGCTATCTGGGGAAAGAGTGGTTTGCCCTGAACCCGAAGGCCGGATCACTGCACCTGCTGCGCTTTAATTTGGCCTACACCTTCAGCTACAAGCACGAGGCCATCATCGTGCTAGGTGCCCTGCTGGCCTGGCTGCGCGGGGAAGGACGCTTTGCCATCGCCCTGATGATTTGCGCGGCCATTTGCTCACCGCACGTCGTGGCAGCGGGCGGAGTCACCGCAGGCATGCTGCTGCTCATCGGCGCGGTGCGGCGGGATGCCTCTCAATGCAAACTGGCCGGCACGCTCATCGCGACGCTGCTATTCACCTGGGCCTCCCTGCACCTCATCTTCGGTGCTCGGCTGCCCAAGGCGGAGGGGCAGAGCTTGGTGAAATTCGATTTCGCTCATCTGCTGGATACCGCCTGGCTCGGAACGCAGGATTTTTGCACGGCCCTCGTGCTGGGCCTCCTCTCGGTGCCGGGCATTCTGCATCTGCTGCGTGGCAAAGATCCGCGCAGCACGGCTCAAAGCCGCACGCTCGGCTGGATGGCGCTCGGCAGCATGGCGGGCAGCTTTTACGGCTACCGCCTGCTCGATGGCGTGGCAGATAACATGCACATGGTCCTTTTCCCGCATGCTGTGCTCGTGATGCCCGCAGGCATTTGGGGGCTCGCACGACTCGCCAGCGCTACCCAGCTAGCCATGTGGCAGCGCAGCCTGAGTGTGCTCGCCATCGTGCTTTCCGCCGTCATGGGCATCGCCGATCTCGCCCAGGCCCGCGATGCCTATCAGCGCCCTTGGAAGGTCAGCGAAATGGAGCAGATGAAAAAAGCGCTGGGTGGGCGTGCCGCAGGTTACTTCTCCAAATCGGATGGGACTTGGTGGATCTCTGATCACAGCTCCCTCGCAGCCATGCTGGAGGCCCGTCTCGTCCGCCTCGTGCCGCTGGCTGGCGAACTCAAAGGCACCAACAAGTTTGCCCGGTTCTACGGAGCACTGCGCCCCTATGAACTCGTCCCCCCGGCACCCGGCGAATCTTCGGAGGCATGGGCGCTGCGCTTTGCGGAGCACATCGGCATTCAGTGCTTCTTTGAAATCGCGGGTGAAAAGCTCCCCCCAAGCATCAAAGCCCAGGCACGCGAGGTCACCCGCATCCCGGGTCTCGTGCTCTATGAATGGATCAAGACGCCTCCAGCAGGCGAACAGGCACCGCCGCCATGAGCCCGGCCTTGCGAGCCGCCTGATTCACGGCATGAATGCGCCCCCTTTCAAGATCGCCACATCCGAACGAACGCCCCATGGCCGCCAAGCAACACCGCTTCATCCTCTGCTTCGATTTCGATGGCACCATGATCAATCCGGCGGGCAGCCCCGTGTATCATCCAGGGCTTGGCAACATGATCGAGGCCCTCCGCGCTCAGGGGGCCGCATGGATCGTCAATACCGGCCGCAGCCTCGGGCAGACTTTGGAAGGCCTCGCCCAGCATGGCATCTTCAAAGAGCCGGACTTCATCATCGCTCAGGAGTGCAACATCTATAAACCCGGCTTCTTCAGCCGCTGGAAAGACTACGGCTCCTGGAATCGCGAGGCGCTGCGGGCCCAGGAGCGCTTCGTCCGCGATCACAAGACCGCTCTCGATGCCATCAAGCAATTCGTCAGCACCCAGACCCGCGCCAGCTTCCTCGACCATGGCGAAAACGAACTCGGCATCGTCGGCGCCAGCGATCCCGAGATGGATGCCATCTGCGCCTACATCGATGCCCACGCCGCCCAGTGCCCGGACATCGGCTACCACCGCAACGGCATCTACCTCCGCTTCTCCCACTCCGGTTACAGCAAAGGCACCGCCTTGAGCGAACTCGCCCGCCTCCTCGGCCTCACCTCCGCCCAATGTTTCGCCGCCGGGGATAATTACAACGACCTCAGCATGCTCGATCAGCGCCACGCCCGCATGATCGCCTGCCCCGGCAATGCCCTCGATCCCATCAAGCACATCGTCCACGCTCGCGGCGGCTTCGTCGCCACCCGCCCCGCCAGCGAAGGCATGATGGAAGCCCTCACACACTACTTTGGCGGTGCCCCGGCATGACCCGAAGGACGCAAAGAGCGTAGAGCGAAGGGCAAAGAGGTGCTTTCGGCCCTCGAAATCGCCTCTTCTCTTCGCCCTTTGCCCTATGCCCTTCGCCCTCTGCATTTTTTAGCTTGCCGAACCGGACCACTTGTGGAAGTCTCCGCCCCCCTCGCCCCCGGCTAGGGTCAAATCACTCCCTCTTTCAGGCTATGGCATACGCAATCATCCAAACTGGTGGCAAGCAATACAAGGTCTCCGTCGGCGATAAGCTCGACGTGGAGAAACTCGTCATTGCCGAAGGCGACACCGCTACCTTCGATCAAGTCCTCGCTGCCGGTGAAGGCTCCAACATCCGCGTTGGTGCCCCCACCGTGGCAGGTGCCAGCGTCAGCGCCAAGGTGCTCAAGCAGCACAAGGCCGACAAAGCGACCACCTTCAAATTCCGCAAGCGCAAGGGCTTTCACAAGACCCGCGGCCACCGCCAGCCCCTCACGCTCGTCCAGATCACCGCGATCAACGCCTGATTTTCAACCCCCATCCCCCTCACTCGTCATGGCACATAAGAAAGGTCAAGGCAGCGTCAAAAACGGACGCGACTCCAACAGCAAGCGCCTCGGCGTGAAAAAATTTGGCGGTGAATCCGTCATCGCCGGCAACATCATCCTCCGTCAGCGTGGCACCAAGTGGATCACTGGTAGCAACGTCGGCCTCGGCAAGGATCACACCATCTTCGCCCTCGTGGACGGCAACGTCCGCTTCGACAAAGACGGCCGCCGCGTCAACGTCGTCCCCGTCGCCCTTCAGGCGTAATCGACTTCGACATCAATTTCTTAAAAGGGCGTGGATCACCTCCACGCCCTTTTTTGCGTCCGCTTCACACAGCCATTCCTTCCTTCCGTGACCGCCCTCACCCACCTCCTTCAACAGCAAATCTCAGGCAGCCTGCTGCCCTTTGCCACCGTGATGGAAATGGCGCTCTACCATTCTCACCACGGTTACTACGGCCCCGGACCTCGCCGCCTCGGCCGCAGCGGCGATTTCTATACCAGCGTCAGCACCGGGCCGCTGTTTGGAAAGCTCCTCGCCATGCTCGCTCGCCGCGAATGGGACAAGCTCGGCCAACCCGCCGACTTCGCCCTCATCGAGCAGGGGGCCCACGACGGCCAGCTCGCCGAGGACATCCTCACCGCGCTCGACCTCCCCGACGCCCGCTACCTGCTCCTCGAACCCAATCCACGCTACCGCGAAGCTCAGCGCCAGCGTCTCGGCGACCGCGTGACATGGATCGAAAGCCTCGCCGAAGCCCCCGCACATGCCTTTTACCTCTGCAACGAGCTGCCCGATGCCTTCCCCGTGCATCTCATGCGTTGGAACGGCCAAAACTGGCTCGAACTCCATGTCGATGCCGCTTTGAACCTCGTCCCTGCCCCGCCGAGCAGCCCCGAACTCGCCGCCGAGATCGAAAAACTCCCCCGAGACCTCGATCCCGGCCACACGATGGAAATCTCCCTCGCCATGCTCACCTGGGCACGGGAGCTCGCTCAGGCACCCTTTCGCGGCAGCTTCTTCATCGCCGATTACGGCCTTGATGCCGAGGAGTTCCTCGCCCGGCCTGCTGGCACCTTACGCCGCTACCGCCAGCATCAGACCGACGATCACATCCTCGCCGACCTCGGCGAATCCGACCTGACGACCTCCATCAACTTCACCCGCCTCATCACCGAGGCCGAATCGCACGGCCTCCGCGTCCTCGATTACGATCATCAAGGCCGTTTCCTCACCCGCCTCGCCGCCCCCTGGCTCGCCACCCTCGAAGGCCACCGCCTCGACGCCGCCACCCTCCGCCAGTTCCAGTCCCTCACCCATCCCGCCATCATGGGACGTTCGTTCCGGTGCTTGTTGATGGGGAAAACGAACTCCGCTGTGACGAGTGTGGAATAGGGAGTAACTTGTCTGCGCTGCCCAGGGGGCAAACTGACGTTTGCCGCTACGAATCCAGCATGAGCCACCATGTAGAGGAAGTCGTCAGACTTCCCCGATATTGGCCAAGTCATTCAGGAGCACGGCGAGATGAAAACTGAAGGAACCCTTTGCGTCCTCTGCCTCTTCGCCCTTCTGCAGCCAAAACGAGTGTGAGAAATGCGGACTGAGCCTCACCGAGTTTTTTTCAACGCTGCTTCAACCAAAGTCATGCCGGAAACAGCTTATCGAGCACATCCAGATCATTCTCCAAATCCTCTGCCGCATATTGCCGGGGGATCTTCCGGTCTCTCAAAACGGACTGAAAACCCACCAAATCTAGGCCTGACAAGTCAGCCCCTGTCACAGCGCTAATGCGCCCCCGAGCATACAACGCACAAGCCAGTTCCAAACGCAGATCATCCGCGCTGAACCGCCGGATGGCGCTGATTTCAGGTAGTTCCAAGGTCATGCGAGAGTGTATCCAGTCCGTCATTGCCTGACAAGCCTCCATTTACCTCGGCAGCACCGCGATGCCATTGCGGACGATCCAGCCGGGCTTGTCGAGATTCTCGCG
>JBEIGR010000222.1:0-8120 GCA_040381795.1 Verrucomicrobiaceae bacterium
CCGCCAAGCCATGCGCACAGGCCGTTTCACGCCGGATCAGGCGCTCAAGATCATCCCGGCCATCTGCGATGCCCTTCAATTCGCCCACACGCAGGGCGTTTTGCATCGCGTCATCAAACCGGAGAACATCCTGCTCGATACGACCGGTCGGGTGAAAATCGCCGATTTTGGCATCGCGAAGATCATCGATGAAAAAGGCGGCGACCTGCTGCTCACGCAAAGCGGCGCCAAGCTCGGCACCGCACCCTACATGGCCCCGGAGCAGATCGAGCAGCCCGCCAGCGTCGACCACCGGGCGGACATCTACTCCCTCGGCGTGGTCTTTTATGAAATGCTCACCGGTGAGCTGCCGCTCGGCCGCTTCGCCGCGCCCTCAACGCATTCCAGCGTCGGCGGAAACATCGACGAAATCGTCTTCCGCGCCCTCTAGAAGGAACGCAGCCGCCGCCAGCAGAGCGCTGGCGAGTTCAAGACTCAGGTGCAGGGAGCTTCGACGCAGGAGCCGGACGCCCGCGGCGGCGGTCTCAAGCATGCGGAGATGGACGATGAAATGGCCGATGCTGCCGCAGGCATGCCTGATGCCGAATTTGACCGCCAATGGGCGCTCACCGTGCTGGCGAGAAGTTTGAGCCGATTGGAGGCCGAAATGGTCACCATTGGCAAAAAGGCCCATTTTGATGCGCTAAAGCCTTGGCTAACCGTCGATGCCGATTCGACGCCGCAGGCTGTCGCCGCTGAAAAGCTTGGCCTGAGCATCGAAGCCGTCAAAGTGGCCGTGCATCGACTACGAAAGCGTTTCCGCGACGCGGTGAAAGCCGAGATCACCCAGACCGTGAGCGATGACAGCGATGTGCGTGAGGAGCTCAATGCGCTCATGCAAGCGCTGCGAAGTTCGTGATGGAGGTTGCGCATTCTGGCGGAGGCGCTGAGATTTTCCTCCTTCATGGGCGAGCTGGTCATTCTTCACAAACAACTCGGCGACACGGTGTTGCTGGAGCCCGTGCTGCGAAAAATCGCGCTCGTCACCGGCGAGCGAGTGCATCTGCTGTGCCCGCCGCAGTGGCGGCCGCTCATCGAGCTCATGCCGCACACGCAGTTCGCCACCGGGAAGCGCCGCTGGATGCCGGACCGCCTCCGCGCCTTTGATCCCGGCGGGCGCACCACCCGCGCCGCTGCCTTCACCTTCTGCCGGGAAAAGGTGCTGCTCGTGCCCGAGGCTGGCTGGGTCAGCCGCACGCACCGCGCTATTTACTCGCAGCTGGAGGTCATCGCGCCCGGTCGGCGTGATCGCGCCCGCTGGCTGTGGGATGCCACCTTGCCAGGGATCAGCACTGGCTACGAGCCGCCCGTGCTTGAGCGACCGCCGGAGGACTGGACACGCGAGGGCTTGTGCCCGGCGGAGCCCTTCCTGCTCCTCCACCCCGTCACCACCTCATCCACGAAGGCCTGCGAGCCGGGGCAATGGGCCACGCTGCTGCGTACCGCGCATGATTTCGGTCTCAAACGCCTCCTCATCACCGGCGGCATGGATCCATGGCACTACGAGCACTGCGCCCGCATTGCCCAGCAGGCCAAAGATCTCGGCGTCATCGTCGAGGACGTCTCCGGCATGACGATGCTGCCGGAATTTCTCCATCTGCTCTCCCGCGCTCGCCTCTTGCTCAGCGTGAATGGAGCGGCCTCGCATCTCGCGCAGGCCTTGGATGTGCCCAGCCTCACGCTGCATGCCGTGGGCACGCCGCCCAACGGCGATAATCCTCGTCACACCCACCTCGCCGCCGCTGCGGCGAACGCGGTGAAGACGCTGCACGAGCTGTTCACCGTCACCGATGCCATGCCTGACACCTCCGCCACCGGCCCGCTGCCCGCTTCTTTGCGCGAAGGTATCACCGGCAGCCTGCGTGTGACGCGTTGAATTTTCACCGCGAGAAACATCGCGGTTGCAAACCGGCGGCAAACCGCCAGAATCGCCCCCCTCGCCGCCAAGGACGCCTCAAAACGCCCGAAGTGTGCGCCAACAAGGTCGGGCCGTAGTTCAGCCTGGTCGAACGCGTGCATGGGGTGCAAGAGGTCGTGAGTTCGAATCTCGCCGGCCCGACCATTGTTGTTGGCAGAACTCAACGTGATGCCAGCGGATCGGAATCGCCGGAAAAGTTCGCAGAGATCGCAAAGAATCCTCTTCCAAAATCCGAAACGGGCGAGCTAACCTCGGCACCATGTGGAACCGGCTTTTTCTATCTCTCGCGGCATTTGTAGCCCCGGAGTCCCATCTGTTTTCTCTACCTGCCATGAACGAGCAAGCTTTCATCGAGTATGCGAACTCCCCAAACCTGAGCGAGGACGAGCGTTACACCATCGAGCTTCTGATCGAGCGGGCACGCAGCAGGTTCGAGGACGACTACTACTCCAAGGGGTGGAGCGAGCGAAACGACGCTAGGAAACAGCCGGGCTACATGCCAAGTTTCCAGCCTTCCCATCTTGCTCCCGCAGCCAAAGAACTCGGCAAGATCAAGTGGATCAGCTTGCAGAGAATCGCCTCGTCAGGTCGCGCGGTGAAGAGCCTGGAACCATTTCGATATTTGACAGGTCTCACGGGGCTTTCCCTTGGCGGCAATGAAATTGAAGACCTTGGGCCTCTTCAACACTGCAAAAACCTACAAACTCTCTATCTCAACGACAACCGGGTCAAAAGCTATGACGCCTTGGCACATTGTGCCGAGCTTGAGCATTTGGAAATCCGAGACAATCCCGCCAACGTTGATCTGCTGCCATTGGCTCAACTTCCAAAGCTAAGGCACTTGGTCATTGAGGGGATGCAAATTGACGCACTCCGCAGAATCAAAGAACTACCCTCTTTGACCGAGCTCGAACTGGGAACAGAGCCTTTCGATTCCTTCGAAGGCTTTCCAGCCATGCCGAGCCTTCGAGTGATCCGGGGCGCGGAGGTTGCCAGCCTTGCAGGCATCGAACGATTCCCCGTATTGCAAAACTTGGCTAACTTCTCGGGCAAATTGAGTTCTCTGGAACCACTTCGGGCTTTGAGCAAACTGACCCATGTTCATATCAACGGCTGTTTGGTGAAGGACCTGAGTCCACTCCTCGGATTGCATGCGCTTCGGGACATTTGGATCGATTCCGAAGCCTCCGGCGTGGCCGTGGCCCAGCTTGATTCGCTTCCAGCGCTTCATGATGTTGTCATCAAGCACAAGGGTGAAGAGATCAAAGAGCTTGTATCTCTTCGCCAGGAACTCACCTCGTGGGACGTCGAGTTCTCCGCCCCCAAGCCTCGATTCACACCGGCTCTGCAAGTGGAGGTAGTCGATCAACAAACTTTTGACCTCTACGACACCCACAAGCCTTACGGCGTCACCGCTGCGGATGATAACTATGAGCTTTTGAGCTCCGAACGAGGCTGGCTGGAAGAGAAGATCGACGAGGTCTTCGCGGTCGATTTCAAGGAGGACGAGGATTACCAGATCCCCTTTCAATGGGGCGGTGCCCGCTCGCGGACTGTCGTTCTGCACAGTGAGGAGGCGATCGAGGCATTTCCTCGGCTCGTCCTCGGATTGCAGGAAGTGCTCTCAAATGCGAAGAACGATTGGATCATCTATTTCCAATCCCTCGACGAGGAGTTTGTCGTGTGGGTCTATCCTGATAAGATTCTCGTCACGCCGGAATTCGAGCCGAAGGTGCGGGAATTGATCCAACCCAAGTAAGGGATGTAGCCACTTTCTCGCAATTCGCCTCGCCTCACCACGTTCCCCGCGTCGCCATGATCCGCGCCACGCTCCTGCTCTTTGCCCTCTGCTCTTCGCTCTCCGCCGCCTCGCAGCCGAACGTCATCCTTTTCCTCGTCGATGACATGGGCTGGATGGATTGCGGCGTGTATGGCTCCAAATACTACGAGACGCCGAACATCGACCGCTTTGCCGCGCGAGCGATGCGCTTCACGAATGCCTATTCGCAGCCGTTGTGCTCGCCGACGCGGGCTTCGCTGCTCACGGGGCAGTATTCGGCGCGGCATCGCATCACCAGCGCAACCGGGCACACACCGCCGCAAGAAGCCGGGCATGTGTTCTTGAAGGAAACGGCCCCGCCGAATGCACCGATGCTCACGCCGGAGAGCAAGAACTACCTCGAACCTTCCCAAATCACGCTCACGGAGACCTTGAAGCAAAACGGCTACCGCACGGCACACATTGGCAAGTGGCATCTCGGCCTCACGCCGCCACATTGGCCGGAGCAGCAGGGCTTTGACGTGGCTTTTCACTGTCACCCCGATCCCGGCCCGCCCGGCGAGTATTTCTCACCCTACGGCGTGAAGCCCGATGGCGTCGCCAACGCCAAAAACAAGATCGGCACCATCACCGATGGCCCGGCGGGCGAATACATCGTCGATCGTCAGGCAGCCGAGGCGGCGAAGTTCATCCGCGAAAGCAAAGGCGGCCCCTTCTTCCTCAATCTCTGGTGCTACGGCGTCCACGGCCCGTGGGGTCATAAGGAGGAATACACGAAGGCCTTCATGGCGAAAAAAGATCCCACCGGCCGTCAGGGGAACCCCATCATGGCCTCGATGCTCAAAAGCGTGGACGAGTGCTTTGGCCGTATCCTCGATGAATTGGAGAAACAAGGCATCGCCGACAACACGCTCGTCATTTTCACCTCCGACAACGGCGGCAACACGCACAGCAACACCCTCGCCGAAGGCAAAAAAGCCGCCAGCGAGGCCTGGACGAAGTGGGCAGGCAATCAACCGCCCACGAACAACACCCCGCTGTGCGATGGCAAAGGCACGCTCTACGAAGGCGGCACCCGCGTGCCGCTGATGTGGTCCTACGCCGGCAAAATCGCGAAAGGCAGCACCAGCGAGGCCGTCGTCGGCTGCATCGACATTTATCCCACAGTCATCGACCTGCTCGGCATCGCCAAGCCGGAGAAGCAGGTCTTTGACGGCGTCAGCTACGCCAAAGTGCTCAAAGGCGAAGGTCAGCTCGACCGCGTCGCTTACTTCAACTACCACCCGCATGCCGGAGCCAACAAAGCAGGCGGCGTTTGGGCACGCAGCGGCGATTTCAAACTCCTCCGCTGGTTCGGCAATCCAAGCACCCACGAGCTCTACAACCTCCGCGACGACCTCAGCGAGTCGAAAGACCTCGCCACGAGCATGCCGGACAAAGTGAAGGAACTCGACGCCCTCATCGACGCCTTCCTCAAAGCCACTGGAGCGACGTTTCCGCGCCCGAATCCCGCCTATAAACCCATCGCGGCCAAAACACCCGCCAAGAGCCCCGATCCGCTTCAAGGCTGGAAAGAACGCGGCTGCAAAGCCACCATCACCGATGGCATTCTCACCATGAAAGCCACCGGCAAGCCCGAGGTCGCCTTCCTCGGCCACGCCACCGGCAAAATGACCGGTCCAGCCACCATCAAACTCCGCGTGCGCAGCCAAACCGGCGGCACAGGCAAGATCGACACCTTCCCCAAAGGCTCCGCCGACACCACCGGCATGCTTTCCCTGCCCTTCGAGGTCAAACCCGGCGACTGGCAAGACGTGCAACTCCAGCTCAAAGCCCCCGGCCCCATTGGCACCCTCCGTCTCTACCTTCCCGACAGCGACATCGACTCCATCGAACTCACCCCCGCGAAAGGCAAAGCCGAGCACTGGAACTTTTGACCTTCGTCATTCATCATTCTGCCTTCGTCCTTTCCCCTCATGATCCGCCACACCGTCGTCTTTCGTCTCAAACACGCCCCCGGCTCCGAAGCCGAGCGTGGCTTCCTCCGCGCCGCCTGCGAACTCACGAAGATCGACGGCGTGCATAAGTTCGAGTGCCTCCGCCAGACCAGCCCGAAGAACAACTTTACCTTTGGCCTGAGCATGGAGTTCGCCGACAGCGCCGCTTACGCTTTCTACAACGATCACCCCGATCACACCGCCTTTGTCCAAGGCCGCTGGATTCCCGAAGTGGCCGAGTTCATGGAGATCGACTATGTGCCGCATGCGCCGTGAAACCTGTGAACGCCAGCTTCTTGCTCAACGAAGAGCCGATTCCCACCTCGCCCACGCTTTTTGAGCCGGGCGAAGGCGCGGAGACGCAGTTTCTCGGCGTCGTGCGTGGTGAGGAAGACGGCCGCCCGATTTCTGGCATCGATTACAGCGCCTACCTGCCCATGGCGGAAAAGATGCTCGGCGATCTCATTGAGCGTGGTGAGCGTGACCACGGCCCGCATCGCGTCTTCATCCAGCACCGGCTCGGCTTTGTCGCCGCCGAGCAGCCCAGCATCATCATTCAGGTCCGCACCAAACACAGCGCCGAGGCCTTCGACCTCTGCCGCTGGTATTTGAAGGAGATCAAAACCTGCGTGCCCATCTGGAAGCGGGCGGTGTTTGTGAGTCAGGGGTAGTTCAGGTTTGCCGCAGAGTGGCTGAGGAGCAGAGGAGCAAAGGTTCTGGCCGTCTGAAAGAACTCTGCCATCTCCGCTCCTCTGCCCCTCTGCGGCAAAAACGAGCGTCCAGATGGCTTGCGCAGCGTTGCAGCCCTCCGAAACCGCTGCTAGCTCAGGAAAGCCATGCCAACCCCTGCTTTCCACTACCAGCCCCTCCTCGAACTCGGCACCGACGACACCGACTACCGCCTGCTGACGAAGGAACACGTCCGCGTCGAAAAGATCGGCGACAAAGAGCTGCTCGCCGTCGATCCCGAGGCGCTCACGCTGCTGGCGAACCAGGCCTTCCACGACATCAATTTCTTCCTGCGGCCGAAGCACCTCAAGCAGGTCGCCGCCATCCTCGATGACCCGGAAGCGAGCGAAAACGACCGCATGGTCGCCCTCACGATGCTGAAAAATGCCGACGTGGCCTCCGCGGGTCTGCTGCCCTTCTGCCAGGACACCGGCACCGCCATCATCATGGGCAAAAAAGGCCAGCAGGTCTGGACCGGCAGCGGCGACGAGGCCGCGCTCTCAAAGGGCGTCTATCTCGCCTACACGGAGAACAACCTGCGCTACTCGCAAAACGCCGCGCTGAACATGTTCGACGAAAAGAACACCGGCACCAACCTGCCCGCCCAGCTCGATTTGTACGCCACCGATGGCGACGCGTATAAATTCCTCTTCATCGCCAAAGGCGGCGGCTCGGCGAACAAGGCCTTCTTGTATCAAGAGACCCGCGCTGTGCTGAATCCGAAGAGCATCGTGAAGTTCCTCAGCGATAAAATGACCTCGCTCGGCACCGCCGCGTGCCCGCCGTATCACCTGACCTTCGTCATCGGCGGCACCTCGGCCGAATCGACGATGAAACACGTCAAACTCGCCTCCACGAAGTATTACGACGGCCTCCCCACCACCGGCAACGAACACGGCCGCGCCTTCCGCGATGTCGAACTCGAAGCCCAAATGCTCCAAGCCGCCCGCGAGTGCGGCATCGGCGCCCAGTTTGGCGGCAAATACTTCGCCTTGGATGTCCGCGTCATCCGCCTGCCGCGTCACGGCGCGTCACTGCCCATCGGCATCGGCGTTTCCTGCTCTGCCGACCGTCAGGCGAAGGGCAAGATCACGCGCGACGGCGTCTTCATCGAGAAGCTCGAACCCAACCCGCTGCAATACATCCCCGAAGAACTGCGCCACCGCAAAGACACCAACGCCGTGCGCATCGACACGAATCGCCCCATGGCCGAGATCCGCGCCGAGCTCAGCAAATATCCCACCACCACGCGCCTCCTCATCAACGGCCCCATCATCGTCGCCCGCGACATCGCGCATGCGAAGCTCAAGGAGATGCTCGATGCTGGCAAGCCGCTGCCCGATTACTTCAAGAACCACCCCGTCTATTACGCCGGCCCCGCCAAAACTCCCGCCGGCATGCCCAGCGGCAGCTTCGGCCCCACCACGGCGGGCCGCATGGACAGCTACGTCGATCTCTTCCAAAGCCACGGCGGCAGCATGATCATGATCGCCAAAGGAAACCGCGGCCAACAAGTCACCGACGCCTGCAAAAAACACGGCGGCTTCTACCTCGGCAGCATCGGCGGCCCCGCCGCCATCCTCGCCAAGGAAAACATCAAAAAGGTCGAAGTCGTCGAGTTCCCCGAACTCGGCATGGAAGCCATCTGGAAGATCGA
>JBEIGR010000223.1:0-8086 GCA_040381795.1 Verrucomicrobiaceae bacterium
CTCATCGCCTCGCAGATCACGCCGGATACCGCGTTCGTGGCTCTCGGTGATCTTCAGAAGCAAATCGACATGGAAGAGCGGGTGAATGCGGTGGTCAGTGGGCAGTCGGCGGTAGTCAGTGAAGAAAAACGAACCTTGGAGGACTTCGGCCTCAAACTCACCCGCGTCTCCGGTGCCCAAAAGGAATGGGAAATCAGCACCAGCCGCGTCTTCCTCGATCCCATCCTCGCCGAAAAGCTCCTCGCCACGCCCCAAGCATACGGCGTGCTCACCTACCTCGTGAACGGCATCACCTCCGCCAAAGGAGGCACGCCTTACTCGATGATCACTGCGGCAGATCGCATCTCATCTGATGGCATCACCATCACCCAATGGCTCGCCGACGATCACAACCTCCAGGTCGGCGATGATCTCACCCTAAAATACTTCACGGTCGGCCTCGGGCGTGAGCTCAAGCAAGAGGACGCCACCTTCAAGGTCGCCAAGATTCTTCCGATGACCGATCCCGAGGTCACCAAGGCCTGGACGCCCGAATTCCCCGGCGTCTCCGACGTGGACAACTGCCGCGATTGGGAACCCGGCATCCCGATGGACATGAAGGCCATCCGCGACAAAGACGAAAAGTATTGGGACGACTATAAAGGCACGCCCAAAGGCTTCATCAGCCTCGCTGCAGGTCAAAAGCTCTGGAACAACCGCTTCGGTGCCCACACCGCCATCCGCTTTCCCGATTCGGGACAAGACGAAGCCACGCTGAAGCACGAAATCATCTCCAAACTCCAGCTCAGCGACATCGGCCTCGTTGTGCGTGACTTCAAAGCCGATGCCGATGCGGCCGCAAAAGGCAGCGTGGACTTCGGCGGCCTCTTCATCGGCCTCAGCCTGTTCCTCATCGCCGCTGCGCTCGTCTTCGCCGCCTTGCTCTTCCTCTTCACCTTGGAGCGCCGAGCCTCACAAATCGGCCTCCTGCTCGCCATCGGCTGGACACCGAAGAACGTCCGCCGCGTCCTGCTGCTCGAAGCCGGCGTCATCGCCATCGTCGGCGTGCTCCTCGGCATCCTCGGAGGCCGTCTCTATACCCAACTCGCCCTCGACGGCCTCTCCGGTGCCTGGAGCGGAGCCGCCAAAGGCCTGCCACTCGTCTTTGAAGCCAGCCTCACCACTCAAATCGCCGCCAGCCTCGGCACGCTCGTCGTCGTGCTGCTCACGCTCGGGTGGGCCAGCCGCAAACTCTTCGCCACCCCCGCTCGCAACCTCATCGACGGCTCCATCACGTCTGACATCTCACGTCTCACCTCTCACTCGAATCTTCCCGCCCATCTCACCCTCCTCATCGCCCTCGCCCTCATCCCCGCCGCGATGGCCTCCAGCAACCCGATGGCCGTCTCCGGCATGTTCTTCGGCTCCGGCATGCTGCTCATGATCGCCGGCCTGCTCTACCTCCGCCGCTGGATGCGGCGCGATAGCAGCTCTCTGGCTCAAACCCTCACGCAAATCGGTCTGCGAAACATTTCGCGCCGCACCTCGCGCAGTCTCGCCGTCATCGGCATGATGGCGGGCGGCATCTTCCTCGTCGTGGCGGTGAACGCCTTCCGCATGGATGCCACCGACGCCGGCACCGGCGGCTTCGCGCTCATCGGCGAGTCTTCCCTGCCCGTTTACGAGGATTTGAACTCCAAAGCCGGTCGCGAGGCCTTCGCTCTCGATGAAGAACTCCTCGCCCACACCACCGTCGTGCCCTTCCGCGTCCGTGAAGGCGATGACGCGAGCTGTTTGAACCTCAACCGCGCCCAAAAGCCTCAACTCGTCGCCGTGGACTTCGCCAAGCTCTCGGATCGTTTTGCCTTCGCCTCCGGTTCCCTGCCCCAACAGCCACTCGAAGCGCTCGCCGACCAAGCCACCGCCATGTGGGGCCTCGGCAAAGGTGTGGGCGATACCATCGACTACACCGCCGCCGATGGCAGCACCTTCCAGGTGAAGCTCACCGGCCTCCTCGCCGGCTCGGTGTTGCAGGGCAAGGTCATCATCCACGAGGCCTCCTACCTCGCCCAATACCCCGATGCCGCCGGCTACCGCTTCTTCCTCATCGCCTCCGACAAGCCGGAGCCAGTCAGTGCCCATCTCACGCGACAGCTTGAGCAGCGCGGCCTGGCCCTCGAACCGGCCAAGCAACGCCTCGAAGCCTTCCTCGCGGTTCAAAACACCTACATCGGCATCTTCACCATCCTCGGCGGTCTCGGCGTGCTGCTCGGCACCGCCGGCCTCGGTGTGCTGGTGGCGCGTCATGTGCTCGAACGCAAAGGCGAGCTCGGCCTCATGCAGGCCCTCGGTTTCCGCTCCGGCGCTTTGCGCACCATGATCCTCGGCGAGCACGCCACGCTGCTCGTCCTCGGCGTGCTGCTTGGCAGCCTCACCGCCGCCCTCGCCGTCTTCCCTGCCCTCCAACAAGGCGGCGGCGATCTACCGCTCGGCTTCCTTGGCTCGCTCATCGGTGGCATTTTGCTTCTCGGTCTTGTCATCTGCCTCCTCGCGACCATTTTCGCGGTGCGGGGCAAATTGATCGAATCGATCCGGCGTGAGTAAAGATGTCCCTTTTTGCCACCCCCACTGCATGAACGACTTGATCTCAGCCCCTCCGCCCGGCGGCCAGTTTATCGTTTACCAGTCCGAAGACGGACGCACCAAGCTGGACGTGCGGCTGGTCGGGCAAACTCTCTGGCTCAGCCAGAAGCAGCTCACCGAGCTCTTTGGCAAGGCCAAGGGGACGATCAGCGAGCACATCAAACACATCTTTGAGGATGGGGAACTGGAGCCACAGGCAACTGTTCGGTTATTCCGAACAGTTCAAACCGAGGGTGCCCGCGAGGTCGTCAGAGATGTCGACCATTACAATCTGGACATGGTCCTAGCTCTGGGATTCCGGGTGCGCAGCACAGTGGCCGTGCGCTTCCGCCAGTGGGCGGCGGACAAGCTGAAAGAATACATCACCAAAGGGTTCATGCTGGATGATGAACGTCTGAAAAATCCACAAGTGGGGAATGACTACTTCGAGGAGCTGACACGCCGCATTCAGGACATTCGCACCAGCGAGCGGCGCTTCTATCAAAAGATCACAGACATCTACGCCACAAGCATCGACTACGACAAAGACGCCCCGGTGACGCAGACCTTCTACGCCACAGTGCAAAACAAGGTCCACTACGCCATCCACGGCCAGACCGCCGCCGAGGTCATCCTCTCCCGTGCGGATCGAACGCTGCCTAACATGGGCCTGACGACTTGGGAGGGTGCCCGCATCCGAAAGACGGATGTCAGCATCGCCAAAAACTACCTGAACGAGGAAGAGCTGCGTGCCTTGAACAACTTGGTGGAACAGTACCTGATCTTTGCCCAGTCCCAAGCGGAGCGGCGCATCCCGATGACCATGCAGGACTGGATCACCAAGCTGGAGGGCTTCTTGAGGCTGAATGACCGCGAGGTGCTGACAAACGCGGGCAAGGTCTCCGCCGAATTGGCCAAAGCCCATGCGGAGCAGGAGTTCATCGAGTTTCGTCGTGACGAGGACAGGCTGCTGGAATCCGATTTCGACCATGCAGTGAAGCAGTTGCCGCCGCCCTCAGCCCCTACAAAACCAACCCATCCGCGGAAATCCAAGCCATGAAACCTGCCGCTCACGGAATACGCACAATCCCAGCTCCGACGGCGGTCGTGGCAGCTCCTGTCGGTCTGGCCGAGCGGGCGAGGACCGTGGGGATATTCGAGGGTTGGTAGCCGCGCCACGCGGCATAGGCTGCCACGCCGCTGACGATCGCCGTCGCCTGCGAGGTGCCGCTGCCGATCACCATTTTATTCCCGGTGTAAGCGGAGACGATGCCCACGCCCGGGGCGACGAGTGAGAGGCCCTGACCGGAGTTGGAAAACCAGGCCTGCTTGCCGCTCGCATCCACCGCGCCCACGCTGACCACGCCGGGCAAAGCGGCGGGATACGACAGCATATTCGCCTGCTCATTGCCCGCTGCCGCGATGATCACCGCCCCCCGGCTGATGGCATAGGCGACGGCCTGATCGAGCACCGGCGAGCCCTGCGTGGAGCCTAGGCTGATGTTGATGACCTTGGCCCCGGCATCCACCGCCCGCATGATGCCACTGGAAAGCAGCGAGGTGTTGCTGGCCCCTTGGGGATCAGCCACGCGGACATCGAGAATATTCGCCGCTGGTGCCACGCCGCCCACTTTCGCATCGGAGCCGGTGATGAGTGAGGTCATCGCCGTGCCGTGACCATGAAAATCCTGCCCATCGTTCACGAGATCGAGATGCGTGATGGAGGTGCCTTGCAGCGACGGATGATCCACCACGCCGCTATCGAGCACTGCCACGGTTACACCCGCCCCCCAGCCGGTGCGGTTCGCCGGAGCCCCGATGAGATCGAGGCCCTGCGATTGAAATGGCTGCATCCCACCTGCGTTTGCCGTGTCCTTGGAAGGCTGCGGCGGCAGGCCTGGAATGCGAGCGTTCCAATTGGCCCCGGCGTGCGTGTAATCCTGGGCATTGGCCGCCACCTCACGTTGAAGGTCCAGCACATTCCGATAGCGAACGCGGGCCGTGAGCAGCTTCGGATCAATGCTGACAATGATGAGTCCTTCTTTGGCGGCTCGGGCTTTAAAAGCCTCCAGAGCCGCTTCGTTCTTGAAGCTGAGCAAAGCCTCACCCGGCACCGCCTCGGGATGCTGGAGGTCTTCGAGGAGTTCCGCCGCGAGATCCCGATCTGCGGCCGACTCCGCCTTCGTCGGAGCTGTCGCCACGGCAGTCACCGAACTCGGCGAAGTCACGCGAGAGGCCTTTTTTGGTCGCCCGGTGACCTGCTCGGCCACGGGCAGCTCCGGCCCCTGCATTTCTTTGACCATCCACCCAAGCGCCACCGCCATGACAGCAAAGGCGACGAGGCAGAGCGAGACAAGGTGGCGGCGGTTCATGGCCTAGTCTCCCGGTTGGCGAGCGATGTGGCAAGAATCATTTCTTCGTCAGCAATCGCACGCGATGCGATTCGCTGTCGCCGATGAAGACCGTGCCGTCGGCATCGCAGAAGACGCCATGCGGACGGGCCATTTTGCAGCCGAGAGGATCGCCATCGGGGCCATCGCCCTTTTGATTGAGGCCGGCGATGAGTTCGAGGTTGCCGGTCTTCGCATTCACCATGCGGATGGAATGGCTTTCGCAGTCGGCGAGCCACACATTGCCTTCCGCATCGACGGAAATGCCTTTCGGGCCGCTGAGCGTCGCTTCTTTGGCTGGGCCGCCATGGCCGGTGAAGCCGCTTTTGCCGGTTCCGGCGATGTGGAAGATCTTCCCGGCCTTGAGGTCGAATTTGAAGACCTGGTTCCCCTCGCGGGTGGCGAGCCAGAGATTGCCCTGCTTGTCAAAATCGAGCGAACGCGGCCCTTTGAGCGGCGTGCCGCTGATGGGCGAGCCATCGGGCGTCGGCCCCGCTTTGCCCACGCCGGCAAAGGTGCTGATCGTGCCAGTCTTCATGTCGATCTTGCGGATGACGTGGTTGCCGATGTCGCAGACATACAGATCACCCTCCGGGCCAAACTGGATGCTGTGCGGCTGCTTGAACTGCGCATCCTTCGCCGGGCCGCCATCACCGCTGTAGCCCGGCTGGCCGTTTCCGGCGATGGTGGTGATGATGTTGGTCTGCGAGTCGATCTTCCTCACCGCATGGTTGGTCATGTCCACGATGAAAAGATTGCCTTTGGCATCAAAGCGAAGCTCGTGCGGCAGATTGAAAGTGGCCTTCAAAGCCGGACCGCCATCGCCGCTGTAGCCTTTGGCTCCCGTGCCCGCGATGGTGCTGATGGTACCATCCGGAGCCACGCGGCGGATGCGCTGCCCGGTGTATTCGCAGAACCAGATCGCCCCGTCCGGCCCACGCACCACACCGAAGGGATTGTCGATCGTGGCCTTCGTTGCCGGACCGCCATCGCCTTCTCCGCCCTTCCCCCCCGTCCCGGCAAAGGTCGAGATGGTCCAGTCAGAGGCTTGGAGCAAGGAGCATGGGGCAAGGAGCAGGGCGAGGAGCGTGGAGCGGAGTTTCATGGTGGCTTTTAAAACGAGATGGCTAGGATCAATCATAAATCGTAAATCATAAATCAAAAATGTCCGCTCTCCTCGCCGCCCACCGCATCACGAAGAAATTCCCCGGCGTCACCGCGCTGAAGGATGTGTCCTTTGACCTCCAGGCGGGTGAGATCCATGCGCTCTGCGGCGAGAACGGTGCGGGCAAAAGTACGCTCATCAAGCTGCTCTCCGGCATCCACCCGCACGGCAGCTACGAGGGCCGCTTTGAGGTGAATGGTGCGGAGGCACGCTTCACCGGCATTGGCGATGCGGCAAAGGCGGGCATCGCGGTCATTTATCAGGAACTGGCGCTCGTGGAGGAGATGACGGTGGCAGAAAACATCTTCCTCGGCTGCGAGCCGCGACGCTGGGGCGGCTTCATCGACTGGCCGCGCATTCACCGCGAGGCCCGCGCCTTGCTGGAGCGCTTCAAAGTGAATCTCGATCCCGCCGCGCAGGTTTCCTCCCTGGGCGTGGGCCAGAAGCAGCTTGTCGAAATCGTGAAGGCACTCGCCAAGGACAGCCGCATCCTCATTCTCGATGAACCCACCGCCGCGCTCGCCGAGCACGAGGTGCTCATCCTGCTCGATATTCTCCGCGATCTCCGCCAGCGCAGCGTCGCCTGCGTTTACATCTCCCACAAGCTCGACGAGGTCTTCGGCATCGCCGATCGCATCACGGTGCTGCGAGATGGCAGCACGGTGGGCACTCAAGAGGCCAAAAACACCCGCAAAGCCGAGATCATCCGCCTGATGGTCGGCCGTGAGATTGGCGATCTCTTCCCGCGACGTGCCTCCCAGCCCGGCGAGACCTTGCTAAAAGTGCAAAACCTCACCGTAGCCGAAAACGATGGCTCGACCCGGTTGCACGGCATCTCGCTCGAACTTCGCGCCGGTGAGGTGCTTGGCATCGGCGGCCTCATGGGGGCGGGTCGCACGGAGCTCCTCATGCATCTTTTTGGTGCCTGGGGTCGCCGACAGGCTGGTGTAGTCACCCTTCAAGGCGATGCCTTGAAAAACAACACGCCGCAGCAGAGCATCGAGCGCGGCATGGTGCTCGCCAGCGAGGACCGGCGGCGCTACGGCCTCGTGCTGGAGCATGAAATCGGCTTCAACCTCTCGCTGTCCTCTTTGAAGAGCATTTGCAGCGGCGGCTTCATCCGGCGCAACGACGAGACCACTCGCAACCAGGCCATCTTTGGCGATCTGCGCATCAAAGCCACCGGCCTCGATGCCATCGCGGGTCGTCTCTCCGGCGGTAACCAACAAAAAATCGTGCTCGGCAAAGCCCTGCTCACCGAGCCGAGCGTCATCCTGCTCGATGAACCCACACGCGGCATCGATGTGGGCGCGAAGCTCGAAATCTACGAGATCATCAACAAGCTCACCGCCGCCGGAAAAGCCGTGCTGCTCGTCTCCAGCGAACTGCCGGAACTCATCGGCATGAGCGACCGCATTCTAATGCTTCGTGAAGGTCGCATCGGCGGTGAATTCACCCGCGAGGAAGCCACGCAGGAAAAGCTGATGCATGCCGCGATGACGGTTTGAACACGAGGGGTGCGGGCAAGAGTGCCCGCATCACTTTCGATGGGCGCGGCAAAACTTCCGTGACACGCCATGTGGCGTTGACAGGGATTGCCCTACCTGTCAGAGCACGCCAGTCCGGGCCTCTGCCCGCTTTTGTTAACCTCACCCCATGAAAACCTCGCTCCTCCTGCTTCTCTCGTTGCTTGGCGCTTCGTCCGCGATTGCCGATCAAACCCTCACCTATCCCGCCAAGAATCCCCTCGTCAGCCTGGTGGCACCGGATGACTGGGAAGTGGACCCAAAGGAGGACGGCAGCCTGTTCATCATCTCGCCGGATGGCGGTGATGTGATCGTCGAGCTCTCGCCGATGGAGGCCGAGATGGATGACACGGAAGGCGCACTGGAAGAGGCGAAGAGCACGGTGGACCAGGACTTCAAGAAGC
>JBEIGR010000224.1:0-8074 GCA_040381795.1 Verrucomicrobiaceae bacterium
CACGCACTTTGTGCGCACGTTGCTCAAAAAGATGGAGAAGGAGAATGTGGAGGTCATCTACATCCGCGGGAATCATGACGACATCCTCGACAGCTTCCTGCCCTTCAAATTGGCCGGACTGAGCATCGTGAATGAACACATTCATGAGTCACCCCATGGTCGCTACCTCATCGTGCATGGCGACGGCTTTGACCACGTCACGACGAATCATGCCTGGATCGCCAAAGCTGGCTCAGTGGGCTATGATGTGCTCCTAAGGCTCAACCGGCTCTACAACCAGTGGCGGCGCTGGCGTGGCAAAGAAGGCTTTTCGCTCAGCCGCTGGGTAAAATCGAAGGTGAAGCAGGCGGTGGGCTTTGTGGGCCGTTACGAAGAACAGCTCCAAAACCTCGCTCGCTGGAAGAACTGCCACGGCATCATTTGTGGCCACATTCACACGCCGGCAGACAAACAGATCGATGACATTCATTACCTGAACTCTGGAGACTGGGTGGAGAGCATGACGGCGATCCTCGAGCATCACGATCACCGCTTTGAAGTCCTCAGCTATCACGACTTCTGCGAACGAACCGGCCGCCAGCCAAAAGGCATCGAGCCGAGCCATCCGCTGGAAGAGACGCGGAGCAGGCCATTTGTCCTGCCGATGCCAGCGGCGGCACCCGAACTGATGGCAGCTTGAGTGCGGAAGCCGCGATCATTTCATCTCATCATATGGCACAGCCCGTGGGATCTGATTCAGGCGAGGGCTGCTGAATTCGAGGGCCTCTTCGTAAAGGTTTGAGCGGCCTTGCTCGATGCGATTGGGGCCTTCAGGGCCGTCGGTATCTTTGATGATGTGTGGCTGAATGAAGATAAGCAGTTCCTCGCGGGTGCTTTCCTTCTGGGTGGTGCCGAAGAGGTGTTTGATGACGGGGATACGGCGGAGGAAAATGCCACCGCGAGCGCTGTCATTCACACGCTCAGTGATGAGGCCACCAAGCACAACGGCAGCTCCATTTTTGACTGAGACCTCGGTGACGAGTTCCTGCGTGCCAATGGTAGGGACGGTGTTGCCGGAAATGGTCTGAGTGCCGACGATGTTGTCGTTGATCTGGGCAATTTTGAGCGTGACCTCGTCATCGGAATTGATGAGCGGAATGACTTCGAGCTTCAAAAGGACATCGCGATACTCGACGCTGACGCTGTTGCTGGCCACGCCGCCAGCGAAGGCCCCATTACTGAGGATCTGAGCTGGCACTGCGATCTTCTGGCCGCTCTGAATGATAGCCTTGGAAGCGTTTTTGGCATACACGCTAGGTGTGGCTAGCACTTTGAAGTTTCGGTTCCCATCCACGAGCTTGATGTAATTGCCCAACGAGCCGACCTGGCCGTAGAAGTTGAGCTTATTGAACGCAAACTCTTTAAAGTTGGCCGGGAAGGCGATGGTGCTTGTCGTGGCCGCCGCACCGCCAGCAGCCGCAGCCGCTGCATCACGGACGCTGAAATCATCGAGCAGCTTGAGGAAATCGAAGCCGTAGTTGAACTCGGTGCCAAGATTGAGCTGGCCGATGATGGCGGAGATGTAGATCTGCTGCGGGCGCATATCCATTTCCGCGAGGAGCTGCTCGATGCGCTGGATGTGCTCTGGCGAGCCGGAGACGATGAGGCTATTCGACTGAGGATCGGCGATGAGAAGGGTTTTGCCGACGATGATCGATTCCGGCGCTCCCATGATGTCTGGATCATCGAGGAGGCTGCGGTTGGCATTGCCATTGCCGAAGCCGCCGCCAAAACCACCGGTGCCAAAGCCTCCGTTGGAGTTGTTGAAGCCGTTGCTACCGCTGCTGTTGCTGGCTGTATTGCGAGAGGCATCGGTGCCATTGCCATCGCGGCCCACGCTCTGATTGCTGCGGCCGCCACGGCGTCCACCGCCACCAGAGCTGGCACCGCCGCTGTCGCTTTGGATGTCCGTGTCACGAGCGAGGGTATCGCGGGCGGAAGCGAGGAAGTCGCGCACATCGAGATGGCGAAGGCGGAATTTGCGGAAGGTGTCGCCATCGTCCTGCTTATCGAGCTTTTCCACGAGGCCGCGGATGTAGGTGATGTCCACCGGGCGGGCAAAAACAATGAGTTCGTTGGTGCGGCGATAGGGGATGACCTTGGGCTTGCCGGAGCCGCGATTCGTCCCACCGGTGTTGGAGGCGGTGCTGATTGGGGTGGCCGTGCCTGCGGGCATCCCAGGACGTGCGCCCGCGGGAGCGGCAGGCACTGCGGCGGCAGGAGCAGGCTGAGTGGCATCGGCACCTTCCTCGTCCTTTTCAAAGATCTCATTGATGATGTCAGCGACGATCTCCACATCAGCCCGCTGGAGCTTGATGGTCTCGTTCGCTGTTTGCATGGGCGGCACATCGATGATCTGGGCAATGCGCACGATGCTGCGGATGGTGGAGCTGTTTTCGGTGATGAGCAGGGCGGTGTCGTTCGCCACGGGCATCATGGCGCCGTATGTATGAGGCTTGATGACTTCAGTGAAGGCTTTTGAGGCATCGGTGGCGGTCACATACTGAAGTGGCAGCACGAAATGGCAGATCTCCTCGGTCTCTGGCAGCTCGTTGACGGAATTATAGACTGGCAGGCCGGAGGCTGGCACGTTGGCATTGGCCGCGTGATTGATGAGTTTGGAGGTGGTGGCGTCCATGTGGATGAACGCGTAGCCATTGAGTAGCAGAGTGGATTCGATATACGCGATGGCATCCCGGCGGGTGAGCAGATGCGGGGAAATGATTCGAAGCGGATTGCCACTGAGGTTGGAATCGAGGATCAGTTTCCGACCCGTGAGCTCTTGGTAGAAAGGGATGATGGCCTGGATGGGGGCGCTGGGGAAGTTCACCTTCACAGAGGCACCTTCACCGATGGGCTGATAGGCGCTGGTGGCTCCGGTGATAGCTTCCGTCGGCGGCGGGACGGCTCCCTGGAGCACAGGGGATTGGCTTCGTGCATGGCGGATGCAAAACACGAAGACGGTCAGGATGCAGGCCATTCGCAGGCGGGCGACAAGACTGGAAGGGGAAGTCGGCATGATGTTAAATTATGGCTATTATTGCACTTTTGGCTATTTTGACAAGATTTTTGCTTTGTTTTTATTAAATTTCAACAAAACACTAATTACCACCAATCTTCCTCCAGATTGATTTTGACCAATAAGACTGCCGAAAAGCCCAAAACGAGGCGCTTACCCCACCTCACGTCGACGAATTGGGATTGGACAAAAGATGCTTCGCCTTGTAAAAAATCGCCGATTTCGATCCATGGGGATATAGCTCAGTTGGTAGAGCGTCTCGTTCGCAATGAGAAGGTCAGGGGTTCGAATCCCCTTATCTCCACCATCGGAATCTCAGCAGGCATTCCACGATTTTTCGTGACGTGATGGGCTGAAATGTGCTTTGAAGCGTTCTCTATGAAATTCCTGCTGCTAAGCCTGCTCACACTTGCCACATTCTCTTCCTGCGTGCCCTTGACCCAGCCCGCCGCGAAAACTGGTTCCCTGACCCTGCCACAGGAGGAAAAACGTGAATGCAAAGCTGCCCGCGTGATTTTCCCAGCAGGCGTTTACACCCCGGAGATCGCCTCAGAACGCGGCACCTACTATTTGGCCCCATCTCCGATGCGCACCGAGGGTGTGCTGCTCGGCAAGGGATACCGAGGTGGCATATTTGTGGCGAACGATGGCCGCCACGCCGCTTGGTTCGGCGATGCCCGCGATGATGCCGATGAACGCGCCGGCACGCTCCTCGGAGCCATTGGTGCCAGTGCGCCAAAGCTTTGGATCATCTCCCCAAGCCTTCCTTTAAAGCCGGCTCCTGCTCGATAAGCCGTGCCCAGTAACCACTGGGAAATCCCCAACCAACCATGAAAACCGCCCTCCTGTGCCTTTTGACCAGCACACTCCTCTCGTCCTGCACCACGAAAACCCTCATCTCCGCGCCGGATTCCGGCACCCAGGGCATCATTCTGCCGACGGAGCAAATCGCTGAGCACAAATGGGGTAAAGTCACCTTCCCTGCAGGCCAATACCAGCCGGAGGCAAAATCCGAAACGGGCATCTACTACGCCGCGCCGGAACGCGTCAATACGGATGGCATGCTTCGAGGGGGACGGGAGCATGGCGGGCTCTTCATCAAGAACGGCACCGGCTACCAATATCTCTGGATCGGACAGCCCGGCTACCAACTCCAGCAGGCCCCCGGCACCATCATGGGACAGTGGGGAGTGGAAACACCTCTGCTCTATACCTTGAAAGAACGGGTCAAAATCGCCCCGATCGGTAGGTAATAACGCGATTCGGCCCCGAGAGGCACGGCCGGGAGGTAAGACTTTGGTAAGCCGGAGGTTTTGGATTGCAAGATTCCATAATTTCTATAATTTATCAGATTATGTCCTCCCGTGTTCTCACCTTCTCGATCATTGCCGCCGTGCTCCTCGCCGGCAGCCTAGTCGCTTTGAAGGAAGGGTGGCTCAACGGCTGGAAAATGCGCCTCACCGAGCTCGCCACTCAGTCCGGCCCTCCCTACACCGAGGCACGCTTCCGTATCGACCTGGTGGACCAAATCAATTACGCCCGGACCGCCGAGAAAATGACCGCCCTGCGGGTGGATCCAGAAATGGAAACGTGGCTCGCTTCGAAATTCGAGACCCTCGACCTCACCGATCTCAACAAGGTCACCAGCCAGGTCCAGGACGGCATGCCGCGCTACTTCCGCGTTTCCATCTGCTCCGCCAGCAGCCCCAGTCTGAAAGAGCTGCTGCATCGCTTCCACGAATACGTCCACCGCGACCAGCCGGAAATGACCCACCTCGCCGTCGCCGTGCGTTCCCGTGCCGCCGGCCTCATGCACGAGGCCCTCGTCGTCATCGGCCAGCGACTTAATGACTTCACGCCTGAGGCCCTCACTCAGGCCAAGGAAAACACCCCCTTTTACAGTGTCTGCGTTCACTGCAAGCAGCCGCACTTCATGAACCTCTCGAACCAGCAGCGCAGCATGGCCCTCGAATGCCCGAAGTGTCGCAAAAAGTATGCTGTCATCGCCGCCGACTCCAAAAACCGTTTCCGCTATGTGAACGAATTCCTCACCGGCTACGCCCCGCCCGCCGTTTTTCCGAAAAACGAGTCCCGCGTGCAGCAGCTCTTCACCATCTGGTCCGCCGTTCACACCAACTGCCGCTACACCAACGACCCCGGCGTCAAAAAAAGTGAAGGCATGTATGCCAAAAAGGAACAGCTCGACTCCTGGCAGTTCGCCGATGAAACCCAGCGCCTCCTTCGTGGGGATTGCGAAGACTCCTCCATCTACCTCGCCGATTGGCTCATGTCCCGCGGCTTCCAGGTCCGCGTCGCCCTGGGCCGCTATGGCGATATGGGTGGGCACGCTTGGTGCGTCGTGAAAATCGAAGATCGCGAATACCTCATCGAATCCACCGAAGGTAAACCCGATCCCTCCAATCCCCCGCTCGCCAGCCAAGTCGGCAGCCGTTACGTGCCGGAG
This sequence comes from Verrucomicrobiaceae bacterium, assembly GCA_040381795.1. Classification (GTDB taxonomy): domain Bacteria; phylum Verrucomicrobiota; class Verrucomicrobiia; order Verrucomicrobiales; family Verrucomicrobiaceae; genus Prosthecobacter. The sequence goes on from JBEIGR010000224.1 coordinate 5,523, forward strand.
GTCCTCTTTGACCGCTACGCCATCTACGTCCCCGCCTCCAGCAACCGCGTCTGGAAGGGCGATTACTGGTCCGCCAAGAGCTGGGTGCGCATCGAGCCCCGCACGGAGCTCGGCCATGATCCCCTGCTCTCCCGAGGAACCGAAGAGGAAAAGAGCAGAGCCAGGAGCCTCGTGCAGGCCGCCAGCTCCGCCGAAGCCTCCCGCGTCGGTCGTGCCACCGATGCCGCCACCGCCGTCCCCACCGCCACCAGCCTCGGTCTTGGAGACATCCCCCGTGGTGCCAAAGAATGGCGCATCTCCCGCGTTCCCGAGCACGAGTAAGCCACCAGCGCCCCATTCAAAGGAGAGCACCTCCAGCCGCTGGAAGATTGAGGCACGATTTCATTGCCCATGTGTGGCATCGACGCGAACAGCACGCATCCCATGCCCCACGTTCTCATCATTCACGAAGTCGCCGATTATCCCGCTTGGAAAAAAGTGTTCGATAACGCCGCAGGCATCCGCCAAGAGGCCGGCGAGCGAACCTATCAGGTCCTGAAATACGAAACGGACGCGAACAAGATCGTCCACTTCTCCACCTGGACCTCACACGCCGATGCTAGAGCCTTCTTTGAGTCTCCCCGGCTCGTCAAAATCCGCGAGGAAGCCGGCGTAAAGGCACCTGACTTCATCTACCTCGACGAACTGGAAGCGGGCACCTTGTAGCTCGCCTCAGATCAAATCCCAGGCCCGCTCCGCCACCGGATCCCGACCTTCATCATACTCGATGTGGTCGATGATCGTCTCCACGGTCTTGTCCGTGATGCCGCTGTCAATGATGCGCTGAGGCAGCAGGTGCGAGCGTTCGTCCCGCCAGCCCAGCTTCGCGATGAAGCGGTTCCACATGTGGCATTCCTCATCCGTGCGCGGCGTGCCGCGTTCATGCACCCAGGCCAGGATTTCCTCGTCCGAGCCGCCCTGCAGCGTCCGCTCACGGATCTCTGCATAGGGCACGCCCAGAAAGCGGCAGCAGCGCCCATCCAACGTGTAAAACTGCGAATCCCCCAGCAGCACCACATACTCCTCCGGCAGCTTCCGCTCCGCATGCAGCCGGATCTTGTCCAGCATGCGACCGAAATAGATGAAGCGGCCAACTTTGGCGTAGCAACTACGGAGACCAGGGATGTGCATGGTAGGAAATGAAAAGCTCAGTTACGACCTCGCCAATCCCAAATACGCCTTCGCATTCGCGTAGCAGATGTTTTTGACCATCTGGCCGACAAGCGCTTCGTCGTTGGGGAGGAGGCCGGATTCGATGTCTGCACCGAGGAGGTTGCAGAGGGTGCGGCGGAAGTATTCGTGGCGGGGGAAGCTCATGAAGCTGCGGCTGTCGGTAAGCATGCCGATGAAGCGGCTGAGAAGGCCGAGGTTGCTGAGGGCGTTGATCTGCCATTCCATGCCTTCTTTTTGATCGACGAACCACCAGCCACTGCCGAACTGCACTTTGCCCGGCGTGGTGCCGTCGGCATAGTTGCCGGCCATGGTGCCGAAGACGTAGTTGGCGGCGGGATTGACGTTGTAGAGGACGGTTTTGGGCAGGTGGTCCTCGGTTTCGAGGCGGTCGAGGAAGCGGGAGAGCGTCTCCGCCTGCGGCCAGTCGCCGATGCTGTCGCAACCGACATCCGCGCCGATCTGGCGGGCGAGGCGGCTGTTGTTGTTGCGCACGGGGCCGAGGTGGAGCTGCATGGTCCAGCCTTTGGCGGCATTCAGGCGGCCGACGTGCAGCATGATGTTGCTGGCGAACTGATCCTGCTCCTGCGCGGTGGCGGCGGTGCCGCTGCGGGCTTTTTGGAAAATGCGCTCGGCCTCGGCATCGCTGACGAAATTGGCGTGGCAATAGTTCAGGCCGTGATCGCTGAGACGTCCGCCGACGCTGTGGAAGAAGTCGTGACGCTGGGTGAGGGCGTCGAGCAGTGTGGCGTAGTTTTTGACGTCGATGCCGCTGGCGGCGCTGAGTTTGTCGCACCAGGCGTTCCAGGCCTCGGGAGAATGCACGGCGAGGGCTTTGTCGGGACGGAAGGTGGGATAAACGCCGACTTCAAAACCATCGGCAGCGCACTTCTGATGATGCGCGAGGTCGTCGATCGGATCGTCGGTGGTGCAGAGGGCGCGGACTTGGAATTTTTTCAGGATGCCGCGGGCGCTCATGTCCTTCTGCGCGAGCATGGTCTCGGTCTTTTCCCAGATGGCGGGCGCGGTTTGTTCGTTGAGGAGGTCGTCGATGCCGAAGTAGCGCTTTAGCTCGATGTGGGTCCAGTGGTAGAGCGGGTTGCGCAGGGTCTGCGGCACCGTTTGGGCCCAGGCGAGGAATTTGTCGCGTGGGGAGGCGCTGCCGGTGATGTGGCTTTCGGGGATGCCGTTGCAGCGCATGGCACGCCATTTGTAGTGATCACCTTCGAGCCAGATTTCGAAGAGATTGGCGAACTGGCGGTCCTTGGCGATGTCCTGCGGCGGAAGATGATTGTGGTAGTCGATCATCGGTTCGTTCGCGGCGAACGAGTGGTAGAGGCGGC
>JBEIGR010000225.1:0-8071 GCA_040381795.1 Verrucomicrobiaceae bacterium
CAGCTCAAAGACATCGCCGGCCTACTGGAAGAAAAACAAGCCATCCCGATGGTGAAGGAGGTCATGCCACTCATCCAGGAACTGCAAACCGATGAATGGTGGCAGGACGTGACCCTGCCCATGCTGGAGCAGGTGCGCAAAAAACTACGGACCCTGATCAAGCTCATCGACAAACAGGCCCGCAAGCCGGTTTACACGAACTTCGAAGATGAGATGGGCGTGGCGGCGGAGATCGAACTGCCCGGCTTTACCTCAGTGGATAACTTCGAGCGCTTCCGCGCCAAAGCCCGCCACTTCCTCAAGCAGCACGAGGACCACATCGCCATCCACAAACTGCGAAGTAACGAAGCCCTCACCAAAACCGACCTCGCCGAGCTGGAGCGCATCCTCATCGAAGGCGGCATCGGCACGCCGGACGATATCGAGAAGGCGAAAACGGAAAGTCATGGCCTGGGACTCTTTGTGCGCTCGCTCGTTGGCCTCGACCGTCATGCGGCGACCCATGCGCTGGCCGCTTTTATGGAAGGTTGGACGCCCACTTCCAAGCAGATCGAATTCCTCGACGAAATCATTCACCATCTCACCGAGCACGGGAGCATGGCGGCCGATCGCCTTTACGAGTCGCCCTACATCGACTTCAACCCACAAGGCGTGGATGGTGTCTTTGCCCCCGACCAAGTGGAAAAGCTGTTCGGCATTTTGGAGGAGGTCCGCGAGCGTGCGGTGGCGTGATCAAGCCTGTGCCTCACCTTCCCGAGATGTCCTGCACGAGCCGTGGCTGCTTGGCGGGATCGAGCCAGCGGAGGACGAGGCGGAGGTTGTCGAGGCTCATGGCGGTGCAGCCGGAGGTGGAGATGCCGGGGGCCTGCCAGACGTGGAGAAAGATGCAGGAGCCGGAGCCGGGCTTGTGGGCGGGATTGTGGGCGATGACGGCACCGAGGTCATAGCAGCCGTTCGAGGGGATCATTGTCTCGGGATTGACCCAATCGCAGGTGACGAGGCGATCATCGACGATCTGGTTGTAGAACTGCGAACGCGGATCGTCGATGCCGAGGTGGTGCGAGGTGCAGCGGAGGTAGGGCAGGCGGAGGCTGCGAGGTTTGGCGAGGCTGCCAAAGGCCAGCGGGAGCGCGAAGACGCCGATGGGGGAGCAGCCATCGCCTTCTTTTTTGCGGTTCAGACCTCGTGGCAATTTGTTGCTGTGCTCGCCGAGGCCCCAAGCGAGGCCGTGACGACCGAGAGAGACGGGAATCGCGGGGCCAGCCGACTTCCACGGGCCTTCGGGCTTTCGTTCCATGCGCCAAAGCGTGCCGGTGGTGGCCTTTGGATCGTTGGCGAGAGTCAGCAGCACCTGCGAGCACTCTGGAGGCAAGACTTGAGCGAAGCGGGGCGGGATCACAGGCTCGGCGAGGCTCATGGAGGTGAGGAGGAGAAAAAGGAAAACTCTCATCGGTACCTCGGGCATCAAAGGTCAGCGATACTGATGCGCCTTGTCCATCGGGAGGAGGTTCAGCGGGGGATACTCGCTGGGGCGGATGGTCTGACCGGTGAGGCTGGGCGCATCCTTGGCGAGCCAGACGGCGATTTGGATAAGGCCGCGAGTGCCGGAGGGATGCGTTTCAAACAGCGCGGCATCGCCCTTTACGCTGCGGAAGAGCAGCGGCGCATTCGATTTGGGGCTGCGGTCGAGGATGAGGGATTGTTTGGGGGCGAGGCGCAGGCTGGAGCGCTTCCACGCGGCCACGCCTCCGGCAGTGATGTCCTGCCCGTCGATGCCCACGGCGAGGTCGAGCGGCATGGGCGTGAGATTTTGAAGATGGATGCGGTAGGCTTGGTTGGGCAGTCCTTGGACAAAGAGAGCGCCGCCGCATTGCTTCACATCAAGGAACTGGCCGGTGGCTGTATCGCTGAATCCGAGGGCGATGGTGCCATCGCCGATGGTGGCGAGATTTTTGACCGCATCCGGCGAATCATCCTGGCGGGCGATGAGGGTCTCGATGTGGCCTGGGGCGGCGTAGATGGCCCGGGCGACGAGATGCGGCGTGGTGCTCTGCTGGGCGAGGGCGGCGGCTTGGCCGTTGTAGATGAGGGTGGTGTCCTGCTGCCAGGAGGGGAGCAGGGTGTTTTGATATTGGCAGGAGGTGAGGAGGAGCAGCAAGGCGGGGCAGAGCAGACGAGAAAGCATGCGGGAGCAGGGAAGGGAGATCAACGCGGGGTAAGGCTGTAGGTTATACGCACGAGGCCGGAGATTTCCTCGACGGATCGGCTCACTTCGCAGGCCAGGAGTTTTTCGATGAGCTCGCATTCCAACTCGGGCACGATGTCGTGCTCAGCGGCGAGCTCACGCAGCGGCTGATGATGCTCGACAAGGCTGAGAGCGCCGGATTCCGCGTCCTGCTGGACGGAGCAGATGCAGCCTTCGGCGCTGCGCAGCTTCGAGAGCATCTTCGCCTTGGTGAGCAGATCATCCGCTCCGGCGAGCTTGCGCGTGTAGGTATCCGTTTTGGCCTGAAACCAGGCGTAGAGCAGCTTGGCGGCAGCGGTTTCGCCATACACACGCTGGGCGGCGGCCAGCAGGCTGAGGGCGATGGAGGCGCCGTTTTCATCAAACAAGGGATCGAGCCGGCGGGTGAGGCGGTAGAGCTTCTCCGGCCTGCCGGAGCCTTTGGCGCGGCGGAAGGTGTCGATGAACTCCTTTTTCACCAGATCATCGCAGTGCTGCTTCACGCCCATGTAGCTCATCTTCATGCGCTCGGCGAGTTCCCCGGCGGTCATGCCTTGGGAGCGCTTCAAATGATGCAAAATGTCCATCACCGGCGTGTGGAGCATTTCGTGCAGGATTCGGAGAGGCATGGGGCGATGGTGGGGAGGTGGGCGGAAGGGTCAAGAATGCAGGCGGCCAAGGTTCTTGAAAAAGCTGGGGTCGAGTTTGAAAGGGCGGCTTGAGATGCGCGGGGGCGGGACGTATCGGGAGCGCCTCTTTCCATGCTTTCCGATACCATCGCCGCCATCTCCACCGCGACCGGCGAGGCCGCGATCTCCGTGATCCGCCTCTCCGGCCCGAAGGCGCTCGCCCTTGCCGCGAAGGCTTTCAAGCTGCCCGCGAAGGTGGTGCCGCGTCGCGCCCATCTGGTGCAGGTGCTGGATGAAAACGGCGCGGGGCTCGATTCCGGCGTGCTGCTGCATTTTCAAAGTCCGGCGAGCTACACGGGCGAGGACGTGATCGAGTTTCATGGTCATGGCGGTGTGCTGGTGACGCAGCGCGTGCTGGAGCGTGTGCTGGCCTGCGGAGCGAGGTCGGCGGAGCCGGGGGAATTCACCCAACGCGCCTTTTTGAATGGTAAAATGGATCTCACGCAGGCGGAGGCCGTGATGGATCTCATTCACGCCCAAAGCACGCTGGCTCTGCGTGCCGCGAATGAGCAGCTCGGTGGTGCGATTGGGCGCGAAGCATCCCAAATGCAGCAGATGCTCGTGCCGGTGTTGGCTCACATCGAGGCCTACATCGACTTTCCCGACGAAGACATCTCTCCCGAAACCGGCGCGGATCTTCTTCGTCGGATCGACGTCGTCCAAGCGCATGCCCGCAAGCTGCTCGCCACCTCCGAGCAAGGTCGCATCCTGCGTCACGGTGCCCGCACGGTGATCTCTGGAGCACCCAATGTGGGCAAAAGCAGTCTGCTCAATCTCTTGCTCGGCTTTGAGCGTGCCATCGTGAGTCCCACGGCGGGCACCACGCGGGATACGATCGAGGAAATCATCCAGGTGCATGGCATTCCGCTGCGCCTTGTGGATACCGCCGGCCTTCGCGATTCGCAGGATGCCATCGAGCGCATCGGCATTGAGCGAACCCAACGTGAGTTGGAGCGTGCCGATCTGATTTTGGAGGTCCTCGATGCTAGCCAGTCCCTTGAAGCCACGAAACGTCTCGAAGTGCCTGCGGGACTCGCCGAGCGTCATCTCGTGATCTTGAACAAAACCGATCTCGGCCTTCATCCGAGTTGGGAAGCCGAAAAGACCGCGATTCGAGTCTCCTGCGTGCAAAACGACGGCATCGAAGCGTTGCGCCATGCCATCCGCGAGGTCATCGCGAAGGCCGGACCGCTGGCCTCCGATCATCCCATTGCCATCAACGCCCGCCATCAGGCCGCGTTCCAACGCAGCGTCGAGCGACTGACCGCCGCACGAGCCGCCATCGAGACCAACGAAGCGCCCGAATTCATTGCGTTGGAGCTTCGCGAGTCCTTGCAGGCACTCGGCGATGTCATCGGGCAGGTGGACGTGGAGCAGATCCTCGATGTGATCTTCTCCACGTTCTGCATCGGGAAGTGAGCGGGATCAGGAATCGCCGAAGCTGACGCCGATGGAGCGGGCGGCTAGATCATCATTCCACTCCACCGTGAAGATGGCTTCCGTGTTTTCGTTGGCGGCGCAGTGAGGCTCCACTCAGTCCGAGCAAGAGCAGCAGTGCTCGTGAGGGCTCCGGGACGGCGATGGCCATCCCTGGGGTGTTTTCATAGCTCCAATCGTGAATTGTGGCGCTCACGCCGTCATTGGCGATGGCGACTCGCATGACAGCAAAGTAGCTCGGACCACCTACAGTAGGCTCGAATTCGTAGCCGATATAGCCTTGGGTGCCGAGTTGAAACTGGTTAATCGCAGCGCCCACATGCGTCTCGCTGCCGTTGTAGCCGAGATCACCGATGGAGAAGCGCGAGCTGGGGCCGACACTACTGCCGTAGGCCAGGTTCTCCGTTTGCTCCATTCCAGCCACGACGCTGCCGGTGACCACGGCGCGCACCAGCGGACTTGTGCCGATGCCCGCACCACCAAAGGAGAAAAACATCCACGGTGCCGTTTCGTAGTCTCCCGGTGCTGAAAGGGAGGAGGTATGCGTGAAGACATTCACATACACGCCGCCCGCATCGAAGGGCATGGCGATGTTTTGCAGACCACTGTAAATGACGGCTGCCGGAGCGGTGGTGACGAAGAGCAGAGAGCTTAGAGCGGAGAGAAAGAGGCGCATGACAGTTTCAAGTTTAAGGTTTCAAGTTTCAAGCAGCAGTCACGGTGCGATGATGCGCACTCGGAAGAAGCGGGCCGGGCGACCACGCACGAAGAGGGGATACTTTACGCTGACGAGTTCGTGATCTCCTCTAGTGGCCAGCGAGTAGGGCGAGGCGGCGCTGGCCTGCCAGTCGCTGAGGTTGGCACTGAATTCGACGGCGTAGCTCAGGCCTAGCAAAGCATGATCCGTGCGGCGGATGAAAAGGGCTCGGCGATCCACACCGCTGCTAGCGCTGGGCTCAAAGTGAACCGTTGGCTGACCGTTTTCCGTCAGCGTCGCACCGGCAAAGGTACCGGTGAAGCCGAGCCCATCCGTGCCGGAACTGTTCGAGCCGGGATTCGTGCCAAAGGCAAATTCCTCCAGATTGGTTTTCCCATCGCCATCGGGATCGGCATTGTTGGCGGCACTATCTGTGTTGGACGTAATTCCGAAGTGCTGCCGTCGCCAGCTCTCCTGCATCGTGTTCACAGTGAAGTTCAGGGTCACCTCCACCGGGTTGTTGAAGGTATCGTAGATACGGCCCTTCAAAGTGTGAGTGCCAGGCGAGCCGGGGCCGGTCAAATGGCGTTCGGTACCCGTTCCCTGCGGGGACACCATCACATCGTCGATTAGCACCGCATAGCTGAGCGGCGTATCTTCATCGATCCAGCCAGAGAAGCTCACCGTTAGCGATGTCGAGGGATCGAGAGGTGATTCAGGGCTGATAGTCATCCTGCCGCCCGTCGGTGCGGTGCCCGGGCTTGTCGTATGAGGCAAAAAGGCCGCTTCATGACCATAAGCCGCACTGGTCTGTATTCCCAGCGTCAGACCGATGCTGGTGCTGGCCTGCACGTAGCCAGCGGATGCAGCCGCACCGCCTCCGGAGTCCACCACCTCGGTGATCTGGGAATAGGCACTGCTGAAGCGCACCGCTCCCTGCGACGCCCCTGCGAGCAGCCCCAGAAGGAAGAGAACATAGAAAGCTATCTTCATCGCGAGATAAATGTTAAGGTGCCACCTGCGACACAGGGACTCCATCCAGGTATAGCTGTGGATTGAAGAAGAACGCTGTACCTGAATTCAAGCCCCTCACCGTAAAGACGGTGCCGCTACTCACATTGGGCACCAACGCTACCGCTCGTAACGTTGTCCACCCGTTGGTGCCGGCCGCGTACGCCTCAGAGGTCGTGATTTGGACACCATTCAAACAAATGAATGCCTGCGACGGAGCCCCTCCCGAGACAAGCGCCTGAAACTCCACCCGGTATAGACCGCTTTCCCCAAGGTTCTTGGTCGTGAGGGAAAGGCCGGGAACAGGTGTCAGGGCGGTTCCCACGGTTACATTGCCAGAGAGCTTGGACTCTTGTCGGTCATGCCTCGGCCTCGCTGCTGGTGCCAATTTCGCCGTGGTTATCGCCCCATCCGGCACCGTGCTCGCCACCATCGCGTAGCCCACCGAGGTGATGCGTTGATCCGGCGCGAGGAGCTGGGAGCCGTTGCTGCCATCATTGAACCACACTCGCACCCGCACATCCGCATTCGTGAAGACGGTAGCAGGGATGGTAGTCATGTTCGCCAGCGTGGCATCCCCCAGTGGCACGATGTAAAGGCCATTTACCACGGGTAAAGACACGGCAGCCGTGGGCTCGCCACCCGCCGTGCTGGTGCCATCGTTGCTCCAGTAGCTCGCACTCCCGTTTCCATTCACGAGGGCAAAGCGGAACTGCCCCGTTCCGCTGAAGGGCGTCGTGCCTACGGCGATCTTGCCCTGGTAGTTGATGATCTGCGGCACCTGGGCAGGGAGCGGAAGAACGGCTGCAAGCAGCAAACTGATAAGGATAAAGCGACGCATGAAGGTTAGAGGTTTCAAGTTACAGGAGAGGAAAATCACGGTGCGATGATGCGCACGCGGAAGAAGCGAGCCGGCCGGCCACGCACGAAGAGCGGATACTTCACGCTGACGAGTTCGTGATCCCCACTGATGGCCAGCGAGGAGGGCGAGGCGGCGCTGGGCTGCCAGTCGCTGAGATTGGCACTGAATTCGACGACGTAGCTCAGGCCGAGCAAGGCGTGATCCGTGCGGCGGATGAAAAGGGCGCGGCGATCCACCCCGCTGGTAGCGCTGGGCTCAAAGTGAACCGTTGGCTGACCGGTTTCCGTCAGCGTCGCACCGGCAAAGGCACCGATGAAGCCGAGCACATCCGTGCCAGAACTGTTCGAGCCGGGATTCGTGCCAAAGGCAAATTCCTCCAGATTGGTTTTCCCATCGCCATCGGGATCATGGCTTTCGCCCGCAGGAATGCTGTGGGTGCCTGCCCAGGAGCCAAAGGCAGCTTCAAAGGCATCCTGCTGGGTGGTGAGCCTTGTGACAGTCAGCGTGTAGCTCTTTGTCGTGGCCGCATCTGCGGCGGTGACGAGCACGGTGAGCACATTGGCACCGACGTTGAGATTCAACGGCGCACTGGGTGAGCCGGAGACACCAGCAGAGCCGTTGAGGGTGAAGCTAGCTACTGGGTCCGCTGTGCTGGCGGTGACGGTCACGCTGCTCGTGGCATTCGGCACCGTGGCGGCATAGGTCGTGGTGCCGCTAGCGAAGGCCGGACTGAGAGTGCCCGTGGAGAGCGTGAGGCTGGCTAGGTCGGCATTCGTGGCGGGGGCCACAAAGGAGCCCGTCGTGGAGTGGCTGGTGCCGTCGGCACTGGTCGCGGTGAGACGGTAATAGTAGGTGCTGCCGCCTTGCAGACCACCGAGTGTCGTGGAGACGGCCTGCGGCGTGGTTCCGTCATTGGGTGTGACGGTGACGGAGGCTGATTGGCCCGCAGGTGCGTTGAAAAAGCCATCAAAGAGGCTGTACTCAAAGGCCGCTGTCGTGGCCTTGCCGCGCGGATTCACGGTGCCGTTCAGCGTCACGCTACCGCTTCCAGAGGACGAGGCTTGCAGAGCCACCACGGGTGGAAAGGCAGAATGCGTGAGCACACGAGCCACGAGCATCTGCCCACCACCCGTTACCCCGACGATCACCGC
>JBEIGR010000226.1:0-8058 GCA_040381795.1 Verrucomicrobiaceae bacterium
AGTGATATTCGAAGCGATCTGCAGCAATGGTAGCACGAGGGATTTGGCCACAAAGGGGAGTTGTCTTCCGCTGCCCGTGCTTTGAATTCGCCGGAGCACCCCAGCGTGCTGCGCCATGAGTTGAGTCAGCGGATTGTCACCGTCCGCAGTATTCCATCGGCCGTTCGCGGCTTGATAGCTGAGGCTTGATTTCACCTCCAGAACGGCGAGCCCGCCGTGTGGACCGAGCACCAGGAAATCTCCCTCACGCAGGGTGCCCTTGTCGTCCTCATACCAGTAGCCCCAGCGCACGATCCAGGTGTCAGGCAGCAGCTCGTTCAAGGCCTGCGCGAAGAGAATCTCCGTATGCTGGCATTTCTCAGGTGGGCGATTGTAGATCCAGCGGGGCATGGTGGAGTCGATGGTGTCGCAGATTGAAAAGCCGCGCAATGTGCGGCAATCAACTGGCGGGCAGAGGATGACTGCGCCCGGCAGGCGCGGCGTCTGTCGAAAGAGCGGATGCTGCGGACGTGCGTGATTTTCAAACGGCTCTGCTGCCCGCGATCATGCCACCGCCGTCCGGCAGTCACTTAAACTCCTGATCAGCTTCTCAAATGAGCCTTGTTCCGACACCAAATAGCACAATCGTTTGTGTCAAATAGGCCATGTCAAGGGACGCTACATCCACCAGCCAGTATATTCACCCCAGATCAAAATTCGGGTTCACCGGTCTTGCTTTCGTCAGAAAAACAGTTCAAACTTCTGACGAAAATATGAACAAGCACGCCGACTCCATTGACGCTGCCATCCTCGACCGCATCCAGTCTGGGCCGAAGGATCGCGTCTGGATGCCCACGGACTTTCTCGACCTCGGGTCTCGTGGTGCTATCGATCAAGCTCTCTCCCGCAATTGCCAGAGCGGCCAAATCTGCCGAGCCGGGCGCGGGATGTATCATCTCCCGCGGCATGACCCGATCCTTGGCGTGCTCGGCCCCAGCTACGATGGTTTGCAGGATTTCATCCGGCGCAAGGCTCAGGGCAAAGTTTTCCCCACCGGAGCCCATGCCGCGAACGTCCTCGGTCTCAGCGATCAGGTGCCGATGCGGCCGTGGCACTTGACCACGGGTCCAAGCCGCCGCATTCGCCGAGGTAACTCAGAGATCGTCCTGCGCCACGTGTCGCCACGGTTTGTGAACACCCGTCATCCGAAAAGCGCCCAGGTCATTCTCGCTTTGCGCTGGATTGGGAAACGCTTTGTGGATGACGACATCATCGCCCGACTGCGGCGCAATCTGTCCCCGGATGACCGGGCCGCCCTGCCGGCGGATGCCGCCTGTGCTCCGGCGTGGATCGCTGACATCTTCCGTCGCCTTGCGGCAAAACCCGTCGCGACCTGACTATGGACACCTTCCTGACATTTTCAATGGAGCGCCGCCGAACGGCCTGCGCAGAGTTGCACACGGCGATGAAGCTCGATGCCGAAAGTGTCGAGAAGGACTTCTGGGTCTGCTGGACGCTGCGGGAACTTTTCGCCCTGCCCGGCATCGGCGAGCATCTCACCTTCAAGGGCGGCACCTCACTCTCGAAGGCATGGAAGCTCATTGAGCGCTTCTCCGAGGACATTGACCTCATCGTGGACAAGGCAGTGCTGGGCTTTGACGGCGATGCCGCGCCGGACAAAGCGCCTAGCAATAAACAGCGCAAGGCACGTCTGGAAGCGCTGATGGAAAGCTGCCGCCGGTGGGTGCAGGGCAGCTTGCAGCCCGCACTCGCCGCCCGTATCACCGCCGCTCTCGGCCCGGATGGCTGGATGCTGGAAGTCGATCCTGACATGCCGGATGGCCAGTGCCTGCTGTTTCACTATCCATCAGCCTTTGCGAAGGAAACGGGTTACATCAGGCCCGTCGTCAAAATCGAACTCGGGGCCCGTTCTGACGACTGGCCGCACGAAGATCGTCCGATCCAGCCTTACCTCGCCGAACGCTTTCCGCAGATCATGCCGGAGGGGCCAATTCAAGTACGCGTCCTCGCCGCCGAACGCACCTTTTGGGAGAAGGCCTGCCTGCTGCACGAGGAAACCTTCCGTCCCGCCGACAAGCCGCGCAAGCTCCGCATGGCCCGGCATTACTACGATCTCTGGTGCCTGCTCCGGGCTGGAGTCGGCGAGCGTGCGCTGGCGAATACGGCGCTCTTTCAGCGGGTCGCCGAACACCGGGAAATTTTCTTCCGTTACTCTTGGGTGGACTACTCCACGCACAAGCCCGGCACCTTCCGCCTTTCGCCACCCATGGATCATCTCGCCAACTGGCGCAGCGATTATCAGGAAATGCTCGGGCCGATGTTCTTCGGCAACACGCCCACGTTCGAGCAAATGATGCGTGCAGCGGCGGAGTTTGAAAAAACCTTCAATGCCACTGCATGACGCCGCCGGCTGCTGTTGACCAACTTTGCGTGGTCGAAACGGGTTTGAGTGTGGCCGCGCTTCAACCGAGTCCCATGGACAGGAGCATTTGGGTGAAGCGGTCCATGTCCTTGCGGCTGGTCATGCCATTCAGTTTGGCCAGATCCAGCATGGGTTGGTGAAGGCTGCCGAGTGCGTCACGAAGGAACCGGCACTCCAAGGCCAGGGTGTCATGGATCCGTGCCGCACCGGTGCGGTTTGCGAGTGGTGCGAGATCCTGACCGGAGAGGAGCGCTACAACGTAGTGCGTGATGGCAGCCATCTTGGCGTAATTGAGGCGATCAGGTGTGTCGGTGGGCATGTGATAGTGCTCCCAGGTGCCGCACGACAGGAAGTAGTACGGCACACCATGGCGGCGGAAGATGCCGTGGTCGCTCATGTCGCCCACGTAGCTGTTGAGGGTGTGGATCACTCGCAGGTCCTGCGGTTGACCGAGGGTGGTGATCACTTGAGCCAACTCGGGATGGCTCTCGGTGCCGGTGACAAACAGCAGTGACTTCAAATCGGCAACACTCTGTTGCATGCTGGGTTCTGCAGCAATGGGTCCAAGTCTCTCCACTGGTAGGCAGACGTCATGCCCGACCAGATCCATGACGAGTGCAGCATGGATCTCGCTTCTGCGGTGTATGTGGTCCTCGTAGAATCTGTTACTGCCCATCGCCTCGGAGTGGAAATACGGTGGCTCCTCGGCGTCAAAGATCGCCACGATGAGATCACGCTCCAGCGTGGCGGCCTTTTGTACGATGGAACTGGCTTGCAGGGTAATGGCGACCGCCGCTGCATTGTCATCGGCACATGGATGGGCAATGACGCTGTCATAGTGAGCACCAATGAGCAGCGGGGCGAGAGCACTGTTTCTGCCAGGAATACGGCCGGCGAGATTGCAGAAGTCCTGCCTGCCGGAGCGGTAGGGCAGTTCAAAGGAATCACCGATGAACGGCTGGCAGCCGATCTCCTTCAGCCGCCCGGAAAGGTGAATGCGGGCATCTTTGTGCCCCTTGGAACCAACCATACGGCCCTGCGGGTAGCAGATGGCTGCGACATCGCGCTGTAAGAGTTCGGGGAGAGATGGCATGGTTTGAACAAGGCGGGTTTTTTCTTCTCGGATGGATAAGTCCGGATGATTGCGGTAGAAACCGCGAATTCGAATATGCCCCTCAAATCGCTTATCGCCGAAGCCACGCGATACGCACGCTTTACGATGAAGAAGAGTGGCAGCCTGACTCCGGTGATGATGGCATCCTCGGATGAAGGCATGATCATGTTCTCCCCGGACCGGCTGACGGACACAGGAGCCAAGGATGACTTCGCGAACAAGGTCCGATTGATCACAGGATCGTATGCGGCTTCGGCTGTCGTCCTGATTTTGGAATCATGGATCACCAAGGCGAAGGTTGGAGAACCGTTGGACACGATGACACCGCCATCCGAATCCTATGACCGGGAGGAAGTGGTAGTGCTCATCGGCCAATCTCCGCAGGGCAACATCACGCACCTCCTGCCCATTCACCGTCTCGGTAATGGAAAGTTCTGGAACCTGGGTGATGCCAAAGACATGCCCGCCGACAGTTTCAGCGGCCGCTTTGCCAACCTGTTGCCGTCAAAGCCCGTGGACGAAAAGACCCGCCAGATGGGCAAGGTGCTGCTGGAGGCCATGGGCGTGAAAGTGACGCCTTTGAAGGGGAGGTGAGGGCGACCTGACGACTTCAATCCTCAAACCACCGCTTCACGGCCTCAGGGCTGAAGCGCACCAGATGACCCAGTTTGCGAAAAGGGAGGCCTTGTTGTTCACGCAAGGTGGCGACGTGACGCACGCTGCATCGCGCATAGCGGGCGACATCATCAATGGTCCACAGGGCCTCGCATGCGGGAGCTTCAGGGGTGATGGATGATGAGGTCGATTGTTGAGAGGCAGGTACTGGCTGGTTCATGCCACTGCGGGCGTGTCAAAACCGGCTACTGCCGCTCGCTGCTTGCACCCTCGGACGCGTGCAGGTTGTTGCGCAACGAGAACCGGCATGACAACACATGACTCAACCGGCTGCACCTCAGGCTTTGCACCTCCAATGGCACCTTCACTAAATTTGGCACCGCCCTGCGCCTTGGCACCCTGGGCGCAGCAGATTTTGGATCTGTGATGCGCCCGCGATTTGCATCCGTGAATTTGTGAACTGCCTGCACCCCTGGACACCTCCGGGACAGGTTGAAGAGGCCGTGAAAGCAGGGCATGACGAGATATGACTTCCAATCTTCCTTTCCCTGCCGATGTCTGCCAAAACGCTGACACTCAAATCGGCAACGATCTGCATGAAGCACTCAGTGTCAGCAAAGAAGCGCAAATCGTTGATCCTCAAGGGGCCACTAAGGATCTTATGCCGAAAGGCTTAAGGGTTCGAGTCCCTTCCCGAGCACCACTCCTCTTCACAGAGGGGTGGCCTGTGCCCATCGCTTTCGTGCAATGCGGGCCACATTGAAAGATGGCCGCGCCTCACCGCGACTCCTGATCTCGTTTTCCAACCATGAAATCATCGCTCTCCCTACTCTTCGCTATGGCCACGCTCTCCATGGGCTTTGCTGCTGATAACAACACGCCGCCGGAGGGCTTTACCGCCCTCTTCAACGGTAAGGACCTCTCCGGCTGGTATGGCTGGGGCACGCAAGATCCCACCGACCTGTGGAAAATGTCGCCCGACGAACAGGCGGCCTATAAAAAGAAATCCATCGAAGGAGGTCTCACCGATGCCAAGGGCAACGACAAGGGCGATCACCTCAACGCCCACTGGAAAGTCGAAAACGGCGAGCTCGTGAATGATGGTAAAGGCCTCTACCTCACCACCGACAAGGACTACGGCGACTTTGAGCTGTGGGTTGATTACAAGATGCTCCCGCTCGGCGATAGCGGCATTTACCTGCGCGGCATCCCGCAGGTGCAGATTTGGGATTTCACCGAGAAGGATGAGAAAGCCGTCTCGCTCGGCAAGCCCTTCGGCTCCGGCGGTCTTTGGAACAACAAGAACCCCGAGGGCAAGAACCCGCTCAAGCTCATGGACAAGCCGCTGGGTGAGTGGAACCGCTTCCACGTCAAAATGATCGGCGAGCGTGCCACGATCACCTTCAATGGCGAGGTCGTCGTGAAGAATGCCGTGCTCGAAAACTTTTTCGCCAACCGCAAAGCCGGCTACCAGGCCTATGGCAAAGTGGAGGCCAAAGATGCCGGTGAGAAGAAGCCGAACGCATGGATGGTCGATCCCGCCTTTGCCAAAGGCCCCATCCAGCTCCAGACCCACGGCAGCGAGATCCGCTGGCGCAATGTTTTCATCCGCGAGATCCCCGGAGAAGAGGTGAACAAGGAACTCAATGCCCGCTGGGCCGAAGATGGCTTCGTCGAGCAGATCAACGGCAAGGATTTGAGCAACTGGCAGGGTGCTGTGGACAGCTACGAAGTCGTGGACGGTGCCATCACCTGCAAACCAGGCAAAGGCGGCGATCTCCTCACGAAGGAAGAATTCGAAAACGGCATCATCCGCGTCGAATTCAAGCTGCCGAAGGCCGGCAACAACGGCATCGCACTGCGCACGCCTCTCGGCGGTCACTCCGCCTCCGACGGCCTGGAACTCCAGGTGATCGACAGCGATGGCTACAACGAAAAGCAGGCCGCCGCTGGCAAGAAGGGTCTCGAACCCTATCAATACCACGGCTCCATCTACCACTGCGTCGGAGCGAAGCACGGCTACCTCCGCCCCGTCGGCGAGTGGAACTTCCAGGAGATCGAAATCCAAGGCCAAAAGATCAAAGTGACCCTCAACGGCACCAAGATCCTCGATGCCGATATCTCCACCTTTGACCGCAGTCAGATCAAACATCCGCCCAAAGGCCTCGACCGCACCAGTGGCCACATCGGTTTCGCCGGTCACAGCGATCCGGTGGTCTTCCGCAGCTTCAAAGTGAAGAAGCTGTGAGGTGAATGAATCACGAAAAGGCCGGGAGGAGACTCCCGGCCTTTTTTGTGGTCCTGCGTTCAAGTAGGCATCGGCCAGACGATGAGGTCGATGGGGTAGAGCTGGCCGTCAGCGCTGCTTTTGATGAAGTTGGTGTCATTCGCATCGAAGGCTCCGATGCCATCACGCTGCCAGGCATGGTCACGCAGCGTCACGACGACCTCGTGGTGCTCACGCAGCGGCTCCCAGCCATGCTGCAGCATCCAGTCACGGATCTCCACGTCCGTCGGCGTGGTGCCAGCGATGAAACGCTGGGCCAGCAGCATGCCCACGCCCTCACCGATCAGCGACTCCACCGTGCAGCCAAATCCCAAATGCTCCCAGCTCAGCCTCTCACGCTCCACGGCCTGCTCCATCGTTCCGGGTCCATAGTCAATCATGCCACGAGCATTGCGGACCAGGATGCATCCGAACCCTGCCGTGCCATAGCCGTTCTCCTCGCGGCCACGGAGTTTGATGATCTTGGCGGGATGCAGGCGGTCATCGAATAGAACAGCCTCTCCCCGACTGCCGATCACAGAAAATCGGGAGCCAGCCGGTCCGAGTGATTCCCAATCCACGGTGCCATTGATCCTGCGGCTGAGGATTTGCGCCACATCCAGCCAACCGCCGCGTTTTTTAGCCAGCCGGTCGATTTCACGCTCCACCGCTGGACCATCAAGCAACTGTGCGAAGTCGCGCTGGCTGAGCATGGGTGCCATGGAGCTGGGCTTTCATTTGAACGGACATACCGCCTTCCTCATCATCCCGCAGGTGGCGGCGCACTTGCTGATACTTTTCCTCATAGCTAAGCTCCCGCTCATTCGGTGGCGGGAGGCGCAGCTTCGCTCCGGGGGGAGGGAGCTGAATGTTGGAAAGGTCGGTAGGCATGGGCGGATGCTAACTCCCGAGATCGGAAACGCAACCCGTGATCCAGGCCTCACGACCTCCGCGTCTCCTTCGCCAAATCCCTGAACTTCACCGCCTCGGCATTCAGATCGGCCTTCTCACGCATCTGCTGCGTGGAATACGGGAAGCGGGTGCGCCAGTTGGCATCGCTGACGACGCCTGGGACGTTGAAGCGGTCGGTCATGCTGAAGAGATCGGTGATCATGATGGCGGCGTAGCGGCTGGTGCTTTGCAGGAGGCCGCGCATGAGCTGCCACTTGATCGTGTCGTTGTAGGCCGGGTACTCGTTCGTCGGCGGGATGCTGGCGAATTCAGCGAGGAGGCGCAGCTCGCGACCGGCCTTCATGCGGTCTTCGTGCTCGGGAGCGTGATGCATGTTGTGGCGGCAGCCATCCCAGATGGCGGCCATGGGCGGGTGATCGTGTGTGGCGTAGGTGGTGAAGCTGCACTCGTCGTAGGTGAGGCCGGAGATGGGCTTGTCATCGGGGGTAACTTCCCACTGCGGCACTTTGAAGCCGGGAATGCCGCGCTCCAGCAGATGCGGGCGCACATAGTCCGGCACCGCGCCGAGATCCTCGCCGACGACTTCGGCACCCTGCGCAGCGTCCTGGATCATGCGCAGGTATTTGTCGCCCGCGGCTCGATTGGAGGCACAGTGCTCCGGTGTGTCGTCGGCGTGCTCGATGTAATGCGGCAGCGGACCGCCAGTGCGTGCCTTGGCCTCTTCCTCGG
>JBEIGR010000227.1:0-8056 GCA_040381795.1 Verrucomicrobiaceae bacterium
CCCGCTGCCACCTGGCTGGCGAGGGCGTCGGAGAGAATGCGGATGCGGGACATGGGGGAAAAAGAAGGGAGGCGGGTTGGGGCCGCCATCTTGGACCTGCGGTGGCGCTTTGCAATCCCGCCGCGCCCGTGCCATCGTCCCCCATCATGATTTCCATCACTGAAGCCGCCGCCAGCCACCTCAAAGACCTCATCGCCGCCAAAAATGCCCCTGCCGAGCACGGCCTGCGCATCCGCGTGGAAAAAGGCGGCTGCGCTGGCATGCAATACGTCATGCAAATCGAGGCCCCCGCCGAGGGCGATGCCATCCGCACGGACCACGGCGTCTCCGTCTTCGTCGATACCGCCAGCCTCGATTACCTCCGCGAATGCCAGCTCGACTACGAAGACGCCCTCAACGACGCCGGCTTCCGCATCCGCAATCCGAACGCGGCCCGCAGTTGCGGCTGTGGCACATCGTTCGAGCCGTTGGCGGCGTAAAGCCGAAGGTAAAATTCCCGCGAGTTCGCCCCGAGTGCCGCGTTACCACGCGCCACCATGAAATCGCTTCTCGCCGCCACTTGAAGTGTGCGCTTCGAGATGCCATCCAGGGCTACGTCGCGTGAGTTTCCCCATCAAAACCCTCAACCATGACCCATCCTGCCATCAGCTTGTTTCGCTTATTGCTTGAGTCGAAAAAAATCTGTTTGTTCGTCGCGTTCCTCGTGATTCCTCTGCTTACGAGCTGCGAAAGCACTGCGAAACATGATTCCACTTCCACCAAGATGGATGCTTGGGTTGCAGAGAACAAATTGTCTGAAGCGAGTGAGGCTGAGGTAGCGGTCGCGAAATCATCCGAAGCGCCTTGGGAAGGCGACAAGGCCGTTCTTGGTCGTGGATTCAGTTTGAGACTCCATCGCGGCGAAATCATCGGAAGTAGACAACTCTCGACCACGTCACACTACAGCTTGGTCGACTCGAATGGGCGCTCTCTCGCCAAACTACCCAGCCGGCTTGCCCGCAGAGGTATTGATCCTGATTACTCGGAGACCAAGGTGTGGGTGTCTCAGGATTACGAACTTCTGCTTGTCTATGAATCACGACAGGACGCCACAGGTGATCGCGAATTTCACGGAGTTATCTACAAATCCCTCGATGGACGATGGGAAGCGCGAGGCGTCGTCTTGCCTCGCTGGAACGACACATCCGAAGCGGCGCGCGAAGCCAAGCGAGATGGCGTTCCCGGGAACCCCGTTTTCCACGAAGGTCCATTCTCGGTTGGTGTCATTAATGGAGCCATCATTCTCCTTCCAGTGAAGGGGAAGTTTTTCTCGGTAAAGCCTGACGATTTGGAGTCCTTCCACCCTTTCCCGTTCGATATCGGGTAACCATGCTTCTCCTCACGGTTGATTGCCATTTGATGATGGGGCACTGAAAACAGAATCTGCGGGCCTCCCTGAATCTGTTGGAGGAAATGGACTCGTGCCGCGTTACCACGCGCCACCATGAAATCGCTTCTCGCCGCCAGTTTTGCCCTTGTTGCCGCCGCCGCGTTCGCCGCGCCGCCGAAGTTCAATGTGCTTCACATCGTCTCGGATGATTTAAACACGTCCCTCGGCTGCTACGGGCATGCGCAGGTGAAATCGCCGCACATCGACAAACTCGCGGCCACCGGCGTGCGCTTTGAAAAGGCCTACTGCCAGTATCCGCTGTGCAATCCGAGCCGCGCGTCCTTCATGACCGGCATGCGACCCGGCAGCACGAAGGTGTATGAAAACAGCACGCACTTCCGCCAAGCACTGCCGGACGTGCTCAGCATCCCGCAGACGTTTTCGAAGGCGGGCGCTTTCGCGGCACGCGTCGGCAAACTCTACCACTACGGCGTGCCGACGCAGATCGGCACCAGCGGCCTCGATGACGAGCCGTCGTGGCAGCAGGTCGTGAATCCCATCGGCCACGACAAGAAAGTCGAGGATCAAATTCACACGCTGACACCCGGGCAGTTCGGTGGCACGCTGAGCTGGTTCAGCGATCCCTCCGACGAGCCGCAAACCGACGCCGTGGGCGCGGCAGAGGCCATCAAGCTGCTCGAAGCGAAGAAGGACGGCCCGTTTTACCTGGCGGTCGGTTTTTATCGACCCCACACACCGTATGTCGCGCCTGCGAAGTATTTCGAAGGCTATCCCATCGACCAAATCCAGCTCCCCATCGGCCCGATGAAGGATGCGCCGGGGATGCCGGCCGCCGCTTACGCCAGCTACAAGAAAGAGCAGGACCAGCTCACTGACCCGATGCGCCAAGAGATCCTTCAAGCCTACTTTGCCTCCACCACCTTCATGGATGATCAGGTCGGCCAGGTCGTCACCGCCGTCGAGAGGCTCGGGCTGCGTGAGAAGACGGTGATCGTGTTTCACAGCGACCACGGCTACCATCTCGGCGATCATGGCCTGTGGCAAAAGATGAGCCTGTGGGAGAACTCCTCCCGCGTGCCGCTCATCATCAGCGTCCCGGGCAATGCCAACAACGGCAAGAGCTGCCCGCGCCCCGTCGAACTCATCGACCTGCACGCCACCCTCGCCGATGTGTGCGGCCTGCCCGCTCCGCAAAGCGATGGCACCAGCCTGAAGCCACTGCTCGACAATCCACAGGCCGCGTGGGACAAGCCCGCCTTCAGCCAAACACTGCGCGGTGCCCCCGTCGGCACCACAGCGCCCAGCTTTGACCCGAAGAGCCTCAACAAAGGCAAGAAGGGCCAAGGGAAAGGAAAGGGTAAAGGCAAGGCTGGAGGTTTCCTCGGCGTCAGCGTGCGCACGGAGCAGTTCCGCTACACCGAGTGGGACGAAGGCCGCCAAGGCGCGACCCTCTTCGACCTGCAAAACGATCCGCAAGAGTCCAAGGACCTCGCCAACGTCCCCCGGCATGCCGAAACGGTCGCGAAGATGAAGGCGATGCTCGCCGGTCTGAAAAAGTGATTCTCGCCATGCGTGCCCTTGTCTGCTTTTTCCTGATGATCGGCTCGGTGCTCGCCACCGAGCCCAAGGTGCTGCTTGAAGAGTCCTTCACCTCGGACCTATCGAAAGACTGGTTTTGGGGTCTCGGCACTTGGAAAGCCGAAAACGGTGTCCTGCGAGGCTTTGAGTCCGGCCCTCGGCGTCACGGCCCGGTGAAGATGCGCAAACTGCCGCTCCAGGATGCCATCATGGAGTGCGAGTTTCGCCTCGAAGCCAAAGCCACCTTTGCTGGCATCATTTTCAATGGCTCTCAGGAACGTGGTCACCTGGTGCATCTCGTGATGAGCAAAGACCAGCTCCGCATTCTCGCTCATCCAAAAAAGGGTGAAACCAAGGAACTCATCAAACTGCCTACCAAGCTCGCCATCGGCGAGTGGCATCGCGTGAAGCTCGTTTTCAAAGGCCCGACGATGACCGCCACGATCGACGGACAAACCCTTTCCGCGGAGAACCCCTGCATCGCCGAGGAAAAGCTCACCTTCGGCCTCGGAGGCGACTCCGGTGGTCCTGAAGGAGAAAAGGCAGGTGCGTTGGAGTTTCGCGGCTTGGTGGTGAAGGAGCCGTAAAGCTCACTTCTTCGGCATTTCGGCCAGCATGGCCGCAAAACGCTTCCCGATCTCGTTCTGCGCGGCGGTGTCGAAATGCACGCTGTCGCCGATGTGGGTCTTTAAGTCACGGGCATTGACGCAGGCGGTGTGCGGGACGGTTTTTGGCAGGGCGAGCTGGATGTCGTTCATGGCTTTGAGATCGCTCAGGCGCGGCTCGGACTGCATTTCGCCGATGGTGCAGGCGATGAAGGGCAGATCGGGCTGTGCGAGGTCGGTGCGTAAGGCTTCGATCATGGCGCGGAGGCGGTCGGCGTGCAGAGGGAGTTCCTGGGCGTTCGCGTTGGCCTCGCCTTGCAGCCAGAGGATGCCGCGAATTCGGGCTTTGACGGGTGCGGTGGTTTGCAGGGCGAGTTTGCCGCGGCGGAGGGCGTCTTCGTAAAGCTTCGCGCCTTTCTGCCAGAGCTTGATGGAGGATCCGCCGACGGCGCAGGGCACGAGGCCGATGGCGGTGGTTTTGTCCTGCGCGGCGAGCACCTCGGCAAAGGCCAGCCCGGGGCCAACACCGGCGTTGTCGTGGCCTTGGAAGGTCTTCGCGTCGCCCGTGAGATGCAGCGGATGCCTCGCGAGATACCACTGGTCGTCCTTGAGATGTATCATGACGATGCGCGGGTCGTTCTTCGGCTCGTCCGGCATGAATCCACGCCCTTTCATGTTCGACTGTCCGCACAGCAGCCACAGATCGAGATGCGTCGCGCCCTCCGGTAGCTTCGTGATGTCCACGCTGACCAACGGTGGCTTCGTCGGCGGCGGTGTGTTGGCTTTTTTGGCCTTCGCAGCCTTTTGGGCGAAGAGCGGAGAGCTGAGGGCGAGGAGACAGAGAAGGAATGCGCGGCGCATGGTGCGTGAACGAGACGCAGAGGTGGTTATTGCCTGCGGCGATGTCGATTTCGTGCCTGAAGTTCTGCGCCATTTTCGGGCACCAAATCAACATTTGGTCGATTTCGTGCCGAACTCCTTCAGAACGAAGAGGTAGGCAGGAGAATGGGGGCAGAAGAATGGATTCATTATTCTGCTGCCCCCATTCTCCTGCCTTTAAACGGGCGTGGGTTGTGATGAAATCTCACTCAAAGAGATCGAGTTGATCTGGGTGAGAGGCGGATTTGGCCGAGGGCTCGGATGCAGGCTTCTTGGGCGTTTTGGCTGGCTCCTTGGTCTTGCGGCGCTCTTTGCGTTGCCCGGCGCGTTCCTTAGCTTTGACGGTGAACTTCCGCAGGTTGGCGAGCATGCGCATGATGTCCGACTTCTCGCCATCCAGCATGTCGTTTAGTTCCTGAACGGCGGGTGAATCTGGCTCTAATTGCTCCAGCATGTCACGATAGCCTTCGGCGACCTTGGGTTCACCGAGTAGGATTTTCGTGCGGGCGCTGAGGTAGGCCCAATGACGGACCTCGGAGATGTGGAAGACTTTCCGATCTGGATAGAGCGAGCTGATGGTGTGACCGGGAACGAACAGCAGCCCGGCCGCCTTGTCGATCTCTCCCCGGTCAAGCCACAGGTCCGCCAGCGTGGTGCGGGCGAAGAAATAGCCGGGAAGGTCACGGAACATTTGCTCACAAAGGCTCAAAGCCTCGTCTTGATCCGCTTTGGTTCCATCTCGGAGGGCGCTGATGAGCCAGTTCGTGAAACAATGAACCGCAGGGTGTCGCCCGGCCAGTTCCCTCAGCTCTGAAATCACACTTTGGGGCTTCTTTTGAAGCAACACAAAGATCTTCTCCATGCGGTCCCGCGTCGCCTTCGGCAGTGCATCTCTCGCCGGATCAGGCATGACATCCCAGGTGATCTCGAAGTTCATGAGGTGATAAACCTCCGGCGGCTGGTCCTTGCGCGTCTTGAGGCTCACCGGGCGCTCAGCCGGGCGTTTGAGCAGGCCTTTGCCGTGATCTGGATTTCGATTGGGTTTGCGCCTCTTGGCCATGCATTCTGCATACAAAGATGCAGTCCGAAGGTCAAGCCACTCGTGGCGGGTGCCCAGAACACATTGAGACAAGCCAATTTCCGCAAACGCATCTCCACCAGCATCGTCGATGAAGTGCGGGAGAAAGTGAAGCGCCTGAAGCTCCCCAAAGGCCAATCCGTCCGCACCGGCCTCATCTACTGCGGCGAACTCGATCCCGAGATCGACGGCCGGGATGATTTCGACTTCTTGGTGCCTGCGGAGAAGTTGCTGACGAGGAAGTAATCTGCTTTCCGAGAACCACAAGCTGGTGGCGTTTCTGATGTCGTCCGCCCCATCAACTGATCCATCTGAGCGTATGCCTGCTCACGAGTCACGCGTGGCATCTGCGAACGAACCTGGCGAAGCTTGGCTGACAGATCTTGAAAGGTCATGTTAGCGCAAGCTCGATTGGCCGTCCTTAATCACCAGCGTGTCCAGCAAACGATCCAGCTCCGGCAGCGCGGGTTCAAAGTCGGACGAATCGCAGGTCTCAACGAGTTTGTAGTCCTTGTCGGCGTGCAGTTCCTTCATGGAACGAGTTGTTCGCACCTTCGGACCCCACTCCTCCAAGGCTCGATGGGTGATAGAGCAGGTCAGATGCACGATGTGTCTGTTATCCGCTGTGGTGCCCCAGACTTCATAGGTTAGTCCGCCGTTGTGAGGAACATAACCACCTGTGTCATCTGTGAATTGGGAAAAGTATGAAATGGCCTTGCCCCACCTGAACTGTTTCCGTTCAAAGCGGGCGAACATGTAGTTCCCGTCGCGATCCACGCCTGCGTCGTAGCCGCTGGATGCCTTCGCAATGGTATCAGCCGTGGATTTGGCATCGGTGGACTCCACATCAATCCTCCAACGATGATCAAAGGGATACGGAGTAGGTGTTGGGTTTCCCCATTCGCCTTCGATGCGTGCAGTCGGCACCTTGGCTTTGATGATGTATGGCGGACTGTTAACCAGATAGTCCCCCGTTTTAAACTTGATGCGGGTCACCTTGTGATTGAATGCATTGCTGATTTGAAGGTCGATGTCCGGCACCGTTGTGGAAACCGTGCCACAGCTCGAAAGCAGTGTGACAATCAGCAACGAAACGGTGCAGGTGAGAAATCGAAGTGGATTGGCGAAACGCATGAGCTGTGAAGCTGGCTTTAGATCAACGAATGGCAAGATTGGCGATCCTCCCCTCAAACTTCCCCTTCGCGGTGTAACTCGCCACGGGCACTTTGTTGTCATGTCCGACGCAGAAGTCTTCTTTGGGCTGGGTGCGGATGAGGCCGGGGCTGGTGGCGGTGACGGGCGTGTTTTGATCGAGCTGGAGGGTGAGCTGGCCTTTCTTGCCGAGCGTGGCGGTGATGCGGTGGGGTTGGTTGTCGGCGGGGTAGCCGGTCTGGGCGGTGGTGAGGGTTTTGCCGTGGCGGATGGCCCAGATCAGTTTGCCGCCGCTGAGATGGAGCGCGTAGCCGGTGCTGGCGCCGCCGTGGGCGATGAGGATGGCATCGCGCTGGGCGGTGGTGAGCTCGCAGGTGAGGGTGAAGGGTGTGTTGGCGATGACCGGGGCTTTGTCGGCGGCGAGGGTTTCGCCGGGTTGGAGCTTGGAGAGGTCGGCGGGCTTCGCGGAGGTTTTGGGGGCGTCTTTGGAACGCGGTTTGTCGCTCGTGGGATAGAGCGTGACGGGATTTTCGACTTCGCCGGGCGGGCGGCGGCTTTGGGGTTCGTTGCCGCCGATCTCGGCGGTCATCTTCTCGGCGAGCGCGGTGAGTTTCGCGACGATGTCGGGATGCTGCGCGGCGAGGTTGGTGCGTTCGTCGATTTCTTGATCGAGGTTGTAGAGGCGCGGGTTCGTCTTCGCGTCGTCCTCCGTCTGGCCTTTGGCTCGGGCGTTGCCTTGCGTCATGAGCGCGAGCTTCCACGGGCCCTGGCGCACGGCCTGGAGGTTGTAGCTGGAGAAGTAGTAGTGCGCCTCGCGTGGCGAGTCTTTGCTTTGACCAAAGAGCAGCGGGGAGAGGTCGCGACCATCGAGCACGGGCTGCGCGGGCACTTCGGCGCCGGCGATTTTCAGGCAGGTGGGATGCACGTCGATGGTGCCGGCGACGGCATCGCACACGCTGCCGGGCGCGATTTTGCCGGGCCACCACGCGAGCGTGGGGACGCGCACGCCGCCTTCCCAAGTGGTGCCTTTGCCGCCGCGCAAGGGACCGGCGCTGCCGCCATCGGGGCCTTTGATGAGCCAGGGGCCGTTGTCGCTGGTGAAGATGACGATCGTGTTCTGGTCGAGTTGCAGCTCGCGCAGCGTGTCGAACACGCGGCCGACGCTGGCATCGACCTCCTGCACCCAGTCGCCGAAGCGGCCGTTTTGTGAACTGCCCTGGAAGGCCTTGCCGGGATGGATGGGCGTGTGCACGGCGGTGTGCGGGAAGTAGAGGAAGAAGGGCTGCGCCGTGTTCTTGGTGCCTGGTTCGTGGTTCGTCGTTGCTTGGGTGCTGCGGATGAACTTCACCGCCTCGTCGGTGTAGATTTCCTCGA
>JBEIGR010000228.1:0-8051 GCA_040381795.1 Verrucomicrobiaceae bacterium
CGGAACGTGGCGTGTCGGTCAACATCGGCACCTGGCAGGCTGGGGAATGGCAACACGCGGCCTTCACCTGGGGAGCCGGGCAACTGCGGCTGTATCTGGACGGGGAGCTGAAAGCAAGCACGGCGGTGCCGGACCTCCCAGACATCGCGGCCTCCACCACGACCTTCCAACTGGGTGGTGACGGCAGCGGTAGCTACATCAACGCGACGATCGACGAACTACGCCTCAGCAGCGTGCCCCTCACGGAACTGGAGATCCAGCAGAACTACTTTGCCGACATTCCAGGCATGACCGCACTGGCCGCCTCCCCTGCCACGTGGACGGGCTGGGCTGGCGAATTCTTCACGCCTGAGCTGACCACGAGCAGCAGCATAGGCCCGAAGACGGTGCCGACAGAGCTCTGCGCATGGAGCACGAGCAACGCGGCGGTGGCCACTGTCGATGCCACAGGCAGGATCCTGGCGGCAGGAGCCGGCACGGCATCCGTGACGGCGACGCTTGGCGGACGCTCGGCGGTCATCACGGTGACGGTCAACGCGCCCACCGCGCTGGTGGACGGCGTGCCTGCCAGCGGTCTGGCAGGTGAACAGGGAAGCACGCGTTATTTTGACATCACAGTGCCTGCTGGCATGCGGCGCCTGAGGCTGGAGACCAGCGGCGGGACCGGCAATGCGGATCTTTTTGCACGCAAGGGTGCGCCCCCGACGACCAGCATCTTTGACTACGGCAGCAACACCTTCGGCAATGCCGAGGTGATAAGCGTCGCGCGGCCAGAGCCCGGTGTCTGGAAGGTGCTGCTCTCCGGATGGAGTGCTTACACTGGTGTAACCCTGAGAGTCGTGATGACCTATGGCGTGGACACGCCAGCCGTGGACCTGGGATTTGATCCCCTAGTTAATGGACCAGTGGCTGTTTTTAGGATCCAGCCGGATGGGAAGGTGTTGATCGGAGGCTATTTTGGCAGCGTGGGCGGGGTGCTGCGCCAAGGGCTGGCGCGCCTGAATGCAGACGGCACACTGGATGAAAGCTTTGCAGCCGTGCTGGGAAATGGATCCGGATGGATGCCCGGCGTGGAAGTAATCGCCCTCCAGGCGGATGGGAAAATGCTGGTCGGAGGTTCATTCAGCACGGTAAACGGCGTGTCACGAAACCGTATGGCCCGGCTGAACTCGGACGGAAGCCTGGACGCGGGCTTTACCCCGCCACTGATTGAGGGCTCGGTGGTCACGATGGTGGCCGCAAACGCTGGGAAGGTGCTGATCGGAGGATACTTCACCACGGTGGGCGGTTTCGAGAGGTATGGCCTGGCCAGGCTGAATGTGAACGGGACACTAGACCAGGAGTATTTAGCCTACCTAGAAGATTTCAGCGGTAATCTTGTGGTCGGAGGAGGAGCTGTGGTTGGCACCTTGGTTCCGCAGGCGAACGGCAAGCTGCTCGTAAGCGGCTATTTTGCGACAGCAGATGGTGTGGCTCGCAGAGGCTTTGCCCGCCTGAATGAAAACGGGTCACTGGACGCGGATTTCCTGCCGCCGCCTGGCAGTGATGATTGGGGGCCTTATGAGATCGCCGTGCAGGGAGATGGCAGGATTTTGATAGCAGATTGGGACCAAAGCACGAATACGGACCGTATCGCCCGTCTAAACGCCGATGGGTCCCTGGATGGCAATTTTTTGGAGAGCGTTATAAATGATGGCGGCTGGGTAAGTTCGATGGTCGAGCAACCGGACGGAAAAATCCTCGTCGCGGGCACTTTTCGTTCCCTGAATGGCTCGGACCGCTCCTCTTTGGCACGATTGAACAACAACGGCACGCTGGACGGCATGATGGATCCCAGCATCGGCGTCAACAACCCGTGGGGAGGCTTGCGTCAGGTGGCGATTCAGCAGCCATCAGGCGCGGTGTTGCTCGCAGGGGATTTCAATGAGGTGAATGGCCAGCCGAGAAGTTTTCTGGCACGACTGAACGGCGGTGGAGGAGCTGTGGCCCCCTCGCTCCATAAAAATCCGGCCGCCAACCTGACGCACGCAAGTGCCACGCTCGGCGGAAATGTCACGAACGACGGTGGAGCCACCATCACGGAGCGCGGGGTGGTGTACTCCGCCACGGCAACCAACCCCGATCCGCTCATCGGCGGCGCGGGCGTGACGAAGGTGACGGCTGCTGGCAGCACAGGAACCTTCAACCTGCTGATCACGGGCCTGACGCAGGGCACCAGCTACAGTTTCAAGGGCTATGCCACCAACAGCCAGGGGACCACTTACACAAGCGCGGGAAGTTTTATCGCCTTAAGCCTGCGCGAGAGCTGGCGTCAGACCCACTTTGGCATCACGGCAAATGCCGGGAATGCCGCCGATGATGCGGACCCGGATGGGGACGGGCTCAAGAATCTGCTGGAATATGCGCTGAATCTGCCGCCAACCGCGGCGAGCCGTGTGCCTGCCAGCGTGGCGGCCACGGGCGGCAATCTGGAATACACCTACACCCGCGGCACGGCGGCTTTCAACGGCGGCATGGCCTACCAGGTGGAGTGGAGCAATAATCTCACGACGTGGTCAGGCGCAGACGTGGTGGAAACGATGCTCAGCGACGACGGCACCACCCAGCAGGTGAAGGCCACGCTGCCTGCGGGAAGCGGCGGCCGCCGCTTTGTGCGGCTGCGCGTCATCCCGCCCGCCCCGCTGCCATGATGCCCCGCTTTCTTCATGACCTCTGGCTCTTCAAAAACTCTCTACCCACCATGCACTGTGGCTGCCTCTTACGCTCCATCCGTCCAGAGCTTGGGCAGTGGCACCTCCTTTGAACCAAGCGTTTTGAGCAGATGCAGCCTCGGAAGAGATAGGCGCGCGCCTGATAAATCTCCCCCCACAATGACTTTACCCGGCGGTCTTCCTCGAATTGACCGCCGGGCATTCAGGTACCGCCTCCCTTCACGGTGGGAGGCGGTGTTCTGTTTTCGGCTGCTTCTCAAAAGATGCATGAGAACCCAAACCCGAACCTCAAGCCCGGCCGGTGACTATTTTTTCCAGCCACTTTGGTAACCTTTTTCCAGTGACGGGGTAGAGGCATCAAGTGGCTTTCAAATGCCTGATATACCACCTCATTTCCGATGAAAAACCTTCTCATCTCCTGTCTGATTTCCAGTGCCTTCTGCAGCGCGTCCGCGCACGCCGCCAGCCAAGGCCCGAACACCTCCCTGCTGCTCCGGTTTGAGAACAATGCCACCGGTGCGGCCGGGGAGACACCGACGACCAGCTCCGGCCTGAGCTACGTGGCGGGTGTCAGCGGCCAGGCTGCCTTGCTGGGCAATCCCAACCAACTTTTCTATTCGCGATCCGGAAACATCGACCCGCGCCAGGGCACGCTGGAATTCTGGATCAAGCCGGAGTGGGCGGGCAATGATGGTCAAGGCCACATGATCCTGAAAATGGGCAGTGGCGGCGGGATCCTCATGGGTAAGGATAGTGCCAACAACTGGCGCTGCATCTTCAACCGCTTCTCCGCCAACGGTCAGCCGGAACGTGGCGTGTCGGTCAACATCGGCACCTGGCAGGCGGGGGAATGGCATCATGCAGCCTTTACCTGGGGTGGCGGGCAACTGCGGCTGTATCTGGACGGGGCTCTCAAATCCAGCACGGCGGTGCCGGACCTCCCAGACATCGCGGCCTCCACCACGACCTTCCAACTGGGTGGTGACGGCAGCGGCAGCTACATCAACGCGACGATCGACGAACTGCGCCTCAGCAGCGTGCCCCTCACGGAACTGGAGATCCAGCAGAACTACTTTGCGGATATCCCAGGCATGACCGCACTCGCCGCCACCCCTGCCACATGGACGGGCTGGCCCACCTGGACAACCATCCCCGTGCTGACCGCCACCACAGCCCTGGGGCAGAGCAGCGTGCCGGCTGCGGTGTGCCAATGGACGACGAGCAACGCCGCCGTGGCCGTGACGGATGCCACGGGAACCATCCAGGCCGTGGGTCCCGGCACGGCGGCTTTGACTGCCACCGTCGGCGGGCGGGCGGCCACCATCGCCGTGACGGTGAACACACCTAGCCTGCCACCAGAAGACTTGACCGTGGACACAGGGCTGGCCACTCCGGCAGCCAATGCAGTCTATGACATGCCTGTGGCCATCATCACCTACCTGCCGACCCTGAACGGGGTGAACATGGATGCCACAGAGAGCGCCACCTCGGTGCTGGTGAGTTCCATGCGCACGTCCGTGCTGAACATGAGCCGCCGCGTCAAATTCATGCTGGAGGAGGGCAGCCGCTTTCGTGGCTATAAAAACCCCGCTGCGCGGCCAAGCCTCGGCTATCGCGTGGTGAAAAACATCATCGTCTATGAGCCGCTGCCTCCAGGCCGACCTGCCGGTAATGGGGCGACTTTTCCTGACTACAACCAGATCATCAACCGCTGGGGAGGCCAGCAGCTCGTGCAGCAGCTGGGGGTGAAGGAAATCTGGCTCTGGGGCTATCACACGGCCAAGATCGTGCCGGTGGAGTCGAACATGGCCAGCCCCACCAGCGGAGACATTTCCAACAGCTACCGGGACGGCTCGGACATGCCGGTCTATGACCGGACCTACGTGCTCTACAATTACAACTACAACCGGACTCAGGCTGAGGCGGTGCATAATCACGGCCATCAGTTGGAATCCATCCTGAGTTACATCAACCAGCGCCAGGATGGCAACACCGCCCTGTTTTGGGACAAATTCTGCGGGCGCACGGCAGGCGGTGCCTTTCAGCAGGGACGCTGCGGAAACACGCACTGGCCGCCCAATGGCACCTCCGACTACAATTACACCAACAGCACGGCGGTGCTCAGTGACTGCGAAGACTGGAAGCCCGATGGCAGCGGCACCAAGAAGCTCGTCAATGCGCAGACCTGGGGGAGCATTGCTTATGCCTGGCCCGCCACCGGGACGGTCCCCCAGCTGACCGAATCCCAATACTACATCTATTGGATGCAAAACATGCCTGGCCTTCACAGTGGCATCCGGATGGATGGCAGGGTGATGCGCAACTGGTGGGAATTCACCGCAGACTGGGACCGGGCTATCCGCGAATCGCGAGGCCTGCACAAAGGACCGGAGGCCGCGCTGGACTTTGGCACGCCTTCCCACGCTGCGCCCAACATGCCTCCGCTGCGCTTGAAAGTCGATGCTGGTTTCTCATGGGCGATTGACTTTAGCGAAGACCTCAAAAACTGGAATCAATTGAGTTCAGGCACCACTGCGACAAGTGGCGAAGTCCAGGTGGTGGATCCTGCCATACCACCCCAGCTAAACCGACGCTTTTATCGGGCGAGAGTCGCTCCCTGAGCACTTCAGAATTTTCTCTTTTGATGCGTATTCAGATCTACCCTGCCAGGCTCAACCGAGCCTGAGCCAGTGCAGGAAAGAGTGCTCTCACTCAAATCTCCCGCCTTAGTTCCCGCCGCGCATGTAGGCGACGATGTCGGCCACGTCTTGGGCGGTGAGGCCGAGCTGGAAGGCGCTGAGCATCATGCTGCGGTCGAGCTTGCCGCGCTTCTGCACGCGGCTCTTGGGCACGAACTGGTTCACGCCGCCCATGCTGCGCACGATCATGATGTCACCTTCGGTGAGAAGCATGCCGTGGATGGTGGCGCCATCCTTCGTCTTGATCTCCTGGCCGTCGTAACCATGGGCGATGTCCTTGCTGGGCTCCAAAATGGCCTGGGTGATGATTTCGGCGGGCTGGCTGCGGCCCCAGCCATCGAGGTTCGGGCCGAATTCAACGCCCTGGCCGTTGAACTGATGGCACATGACGCAGCGGGTGACGAGTTGGGCTCCATTCCTGGCATTGCCGGTGAGCTTGAGCACATCCGCCGCTTGATAGGTGCCAGCGATGGCGGGTGGCGTGACGATCTCGACGAGCTTGGCGCTCTCCGGATCGAAGATGCCTTCCTTCTTCAACTCTTCGGCGATGCCAAAGCTGCCCCAGTCATCGGTGCTGCGTTTGATGATCCACCACATGACCTCGGCATGGATGGGTGATGCCTTGTCCTTGGCCAGAGCGAGCACGGCCTTCGCGGCGCTGGCGTCGTGGATGAAGGCGAGCGTGTCGAGGGCCAGCTTGCGTTGTTCTGGCGTCAGCTTGCCATCGGCAGCGCGCTTTTGCAGGTCCGGCACCGCGGCCACGGGATGCAGACGCCAAGTGAGATGGGCGAAGCCTTCGCTCCAATCGCCCTCGGGCTTCAACTTGGCCCACACTTCAGCTTCTTTGCCCATGCAGCCAATGCCCCAGGCCTCCAGCAGCGAGCGATCACTGCCGTCGATCTGACGCGCCATGCGGGCGAGCAGCGGGCCGCTCTGGGCGAGAGGCACATCACGCAGCGCCACGGCCACCTCGCGGCGGACCATCGGGGATTGATCGCCGGCCATCACGTTGAGGATATCGAGCACGTCATCGGTGGCAGCACGGATGGCCCGCAGGGCCACGAGACGCTTCGTGGCATCATCACTTTCCAGCCAGCTCCGCGTGGCGATGAGGCCTTTTTCACTGAGCTGGGCCGCGAGCCATACCGCACGGGAGGCGAGGTAGGGATTCGCATGGTCTCGCAGCTTCAACACCTGCGGCAGCACCTTCCCGCCGGCTTCCTTGAGCCGCGTGAAGCCGACATGACGCACGTTGTTCACCGGTGATTGCAGCGCGGCGATCTGGCCTTCGACGGTGTCGTAGTTGATGGCAGGGATCTGCGGCTTGAAGCCCTTCGGGGCGATGCGGTAAATCGTGCCGCTGCAGGTCTCATCCGTGTCCTGATGGCCGCCGGTGCGCTTGTCATACCAGTCGCTGATGTAGATGGCCCCATCAGCGCCCACGCAGACATCGGAAGGACGGAAAAGGGTGTGGCGCTCATCGGAGAGGTTGCTGGCTCCGCCGACGAAATCGCTGCCTTTGAAGACACCGCTGGTGTTGGTGGTGCAGAAATCGAAGCGCTCGAGCTTGAAGCCCGCGCCATCGGGTTTTGGCAGATAACCGAAAACCATGTTGCGGCCGGTTTCGCAGCTGAGGAGCAGGCCGATGAGCTTGTTGAAGAAATTCGTCAGCCAGAGGATCTGCTCAGGGACATTCGTCGGGTAGCAGCTATTGTGTTTCATCTTCTTGGTGGGTTGGTTGTTACGCTTGGGGGAAAGCGGCGGCGGCACATAGCCAGCATCACCGGGCTCCAGAATGCCGTCCCAGGTGACATTGGGGTTCGGCGAATCCCAGGTGAAGGGATCGATCTCGTTGGAGTCCCAGAGGAGCGGTTTCATAAGCAACGAAGGAAGCCCCGAGCGCCTGGAGGCCATTTCCAGCCCCTCGGAGGTGAAACTCCAACTCCCAGAGGCGCACCTCTCGTTCCCGGAGGTGAAACTCCTGCTCCCGAAGATGAAACTCCCTGCCGTGGAGGCGTACCTCCCCGAGCGCCGGAAGACGCTGGAAACGCTGGAGGTGCAACTCCCGCCTCTGGAGGAGCGCCTCCCGGCCCAAAAAGTGCGCCTCCACCTTTCGGAGGCGCAGCCCATCGGCGAAACGCATACCGCAGCCGCTTCTTGATACAACCCCAGTGCTTCCACGCTCAACCGCGAACCGCGAACATATCCTCTGCTCGCTCGTCAAGGTGAGGAACCTTGGTGGGCCTGCCTGCAAAGCTTTGGAGGGCGGTGTTCATCGGGAATTTCCTCGAACAAGAAAATTTCACCAAATTTCCGCGGGAATGTCGATAAAAAAACTTTCTTCGGGTGCCCTCGGAGGCTCTGTCGATCGCGCTTTGCCTTGAGAGTGAGGGGTTTGAGCAGGGAAAGTTTTTTGCACTGGCGGTGTCCGGCGTTTGCGCGGCTGGGTTTTGCCGACTCAATATCCCGTGCTGCCTGAGGGCCTGTGTTTACTCGATCCATGCACTTCGCGGGCACCGGGGATGGGTTTTCCGTGAGGGTCGGTCTGGGGGAAGTCGAGGCGGCGTTCGAGCTGGCGGACGGTGTCCTCACCGAGGACGTGCTCGATCTTTTCGGCGTCGTCGTGAACGTGGTCGGCGCC
>JBEIGR010000229.1:0-7974 GCA_040381795.1 Verrucomicrobiaceae bacterium
CCCATCGGCGTGATGCGCAGCGAGAAGCAGTATGAGAACTTCATCCTGCACATCGAATGGAAGCACACGCAGGCGGGCGGCAACTCCGGCGTCTTCGTGTGGAGCGAAGGCAGCACGCCGCCGAATCGCCCGCTGCCCAAAGGCATGGAAGTGCAGATGCTCGAACTCGAATGGCCGAAGCTGCATCCTGGCAAAGACGGCCTGCCAAACCATCCCGGTTATGTTTCGGGCGAACTCTTCGGCGCAAACGGCCTCGAAGGCATTCCCGACAATCCACGCGGTCGCCGCAGCATGTCGTGGGAGATGCGCTGCAAGGGCAAAGGCGAATGGAACACCTACGATGTCGTCTGCGTCGATGGAACGGTGAAGCTCTCGATCAATGGCAAGTTCGTCAACGGCATCAGCCAGTCAACCGTGCGCAAAGGCTACCTCTGCCTCGAATCCGAGGGCGCGGAGATTCACTTCCGCAACATCAAGCTCATGGAACTGCCCGGCGGTCGTGTGACGCCGGAACAGACGGCCCCAGTCGTAAAGTAGCCGTCTCGCTCCGCGAGACGAGCTCGGGCGCTTTCGCAAAGTCGTGGTGCTAGCGAACTTCGGAAGCGTGGCGTGAGGGCGTGAGCGCTTTGCTCATCTCGGCGGAGCGAGATGGCTACTTTGCTGTCGCCTTCACCAACTCATCCACCTTCGTCGTGATACGCTCCTCCACCGTCTTCGTGTAAGGCGCACGATGCCCGTATTCAAACATGCCGGTCACACCCTCGTAGCCGCCTTCTTTGAGCACTCGGAGGCTGGGGACGTAGCTGAGGAGGTCGTTGTTGTAACCGGAGACCCAGGTGGTGTTCCAGCCGTGGGCGGCTTTGAAGTTCAGGGAGTAGTCCACCACGGTTTCACCGGTGAGGGCGATGTAGGTGAGCTCGGGGCCGAAGCTCCACACTTGAATGGGATAGCGCACGCGGTCCGGCGGCGAGCCGAGGGTGTCGTATTGGCGGATGAAATGCTCGAACTCGCGTCGCGGCATGCCGGTGAGGTTGGGGAGGCGTTGTTGGAGTTCTTCCAAGGGCAGGCCAGGTTGCAGAAGCAGTTCGGTGTGGTCCATGGCGACACGCAGCGGGCCGCTGAGGGGCTTCATCGGCGCGGCGAGCACCTGCTGGACGCTTTCGGCGAGGATGTGACCATACATGGCGGCGAGCGTGGTGGCCTCGGCATCGCGTCCGCGAATGCGGGGCAGGGGATTGGCATCGCCGCCGCAGTTCTGCACAAACAGGGCCACGCAGCCGGGATGGGCTTTTTCGAGCTCGAGCTGCGCAAAGCCCGCGTAGTCGCCATTGATGCTGAGGCCGCCGAGGGCGGTGGTGTGGCAGGAGTAGCCAAACAGGATGGCGCGGAGATTTGAGCCGCTTTTCACCGCGATGACGGGCACGTCCTGATCGACCTGACCGCCGAGCGAACGGCTTTCTGGACCTCTTGAGCGTCGTCGATTCACGGCGACGCCCGCGAGGCCTTGCTCAAAGGCGAGCTCAGCAGGCTGAAGCGCCGCGATGGCCGCTCCGATGACCTCGTCATACTTCGCATAGACCATGGCGGTATAGCGGTCCCGCGCGGCGGCCCCTTCAGGCGTAAATTCATAGTAAAGCCAGAGCACGTCCTCGGTGACGGGGCAGGAGTGGTTGTGCGAGGTGTTGAGGATGAGGCGCTCGCGGGGGATGTGATGCTTCTTCTCCGCGTTTCCGGCGATGATGGCGATCATCTTGACGCTCAGGCCGACGAGATCAGCGGTGACGATGACGGAGGTGCTGCCGGTATCATCGCGGAGGGCGAGAGCCTTCAGCCAGATGGGATGCTCAACACGCTGCGACATCCGCGTCTTGCCGCCGTAGCCCGCGAGTGGGACCGGCTCGGTGGGCGTGATGTCTGCCTTGGCCGCACCGGCCTGCCAGGCGGCGAAAAGACTGCCGCCGAGGCAAAGCCAGGCGGCGAAAAGAAGTTGGATACGAGTGTTTGGCATGAGCGAGGATGCTGACATGGTTCCCCAGTGTCAAGATTGCCACCGCCTCATCTCACGGCTCCACTTGCTTGGCGTGCTTGCAGGGATGGCGTGCCGGACTACTCTCACGACATGCATTCTGACTCTTCATCCCGGCCCCTGCTGGCCGACCGGCTGCTAGCGGTGGCCGCCTGCGGCAGGGCGGATGCGTATTACCGGCTCGCACGGATGGTCGCACGTGTGCTGGTGAGTGTGAGGCTTCGCCAGCATGAGAAATGGCGTTCGCTGGCCCGCCAGCTCGCCGAATCACCCGGCGTGGAGGACCGGCTCGTCATGCAGGCCATCGGCTGGCTTCGCCGCGGGCAGCCCACACCCGCCACGTCATGAACACACTCTCGCCTTCACCCCGCTGGGACAAGCTCGCCGGTCGTGTGCTGGATGCATTCTTTACGGCCGTGCATGAGCAGATGCCGGAGTATGACCTGCCGCTCACGATTTTTGGCTCCGCGCCGATCCAGCTCTGCCTAGATGCCTCGTTTACCAGTGCGGATGTGGACATCATGGTGCTCGGTGGTGATGCGAGGCTGCGTGAAATCGCCGCCCAGGCTGGCGTGGGCCGTTCAGGAAGCCTGCGCCCTGCCTTTGGCGTGCAGATCTGCCCGGCACCGCTTTTCAAACCCACGCCACATTACCTTCAACGCGCCCATGTGGAGACACGGCACGGCCTGAAAATCATCGTGCCGCATCTGCGGGACATTTTGATCGGCAAAATGCATCGCTCGCGTTTTGAGGGCCAGACGGGCCTTGTCTCCAAAGACCTCCGCGCTTTTCAGCGGGTGCGTGAGCTGTGCGGCGGGCATCCCACGCTCGATGAATTTCTTGAAGACCTCGCCGCCATGGAGCCGAGCTTTCGCCCGCCGCTGAATGGCAGCCTGAACTCCTTCCGCTTCAATGTCGAAGACGCGCTCACCAGTGTCTATCAGCACGCTTTGGATATCCAGCGTGACGTCCTCATCCCGGCGGCCCGGGTTCAGCCGCCAGTGTCTCCTGCCGCAGGCACGGTGGCTCAGATGCTGAGCCTGCTTTGAAGGCAGGCTTTTGTGAACGGAGCGCGGACGCCCCCCGTCCGTCATGGTTTCAACGAGAGTGAATGCGGAAGAGAGCGTCCGCGCTCCGTTTACGCCAGCACCTCCCTCACCACATGGCCGTGGACATCGGTGAGGCGGAAATCGCGGCCTGCGTGGCGGAAGGTGAGCTTTTCATGATCGAGGCCGAGCTGGTGAAGGATGGTGGCATGCAGATCGTGCATGTGGACTTTGCCATCGACGGCGAAGTGGCCGAGGTCGTCGGTCTCGCCAAAGCTGAAGCCCGGTTTGAAGCCGCCACCGGCCATCCAGACGGTGAAGCCATTCGGATTGTGATCGCGGCCGGTGCCGTTTTTCTCGGCGTAAGGCGTGCGTCCAAACTCGCCGCCCCACCAGACGATGGTGTCTTCGAGCAGGCCGCGTTGTTTGAGATCATCGAGCAGGCCCGCGATGGGTTTATCGACGGCGGCGGCGTGGTCGCCGTGCTTGGGGAGGTTGCTGTGCTGGTCCCAGGCGGGGTTGTTGGAGTTGTCGCCGTAGTTCACCTGGATGTAGCGCACGCCACGCTCGGCGAGGCGTCGAGCCATGAGGCACTGGCGGCCAAAGTTGTCCGTGGGTTTTTCGTCGATGCCGTAGAGCTTCTTGGTGGCTTCGGACTCATGGGAGAGGTCCATCACATCGGGCGCCTTGGCCTGCATGCGCCAGGCGAGCTCGTAGCTGCGAATGACGGCGTCGATCTCCGAATCGCCGGGCATGGCCTGATGGGCGTTGAGAGATTGCAGGAGGCCGAATTGCTTCCGCTGCTGCTCGGGCGTCCAGATGCTGTTGGTGATGTTTTTGATCGAGGACTCCTTCGCGGGCTGGCCGCTGCGGCCGACGGGCGTGCCCTGATAGACGGCGGGGATGAAGGCATTGCCATAGTTGCGCGGGCCGCCATTGCCGAGGCTGGGGCTGATGGTGACAAAGCCGGGCAGGTTCTCGTTTTCGGTGCCGAGGCCATACATCACCCAGGCTCCCATGCTGGGGCGGATGAAGCTGGTGGTGCCGGTATGCAAAAACAGCGTGGCCGGGCCGTGGGCGACGCCTTCGGTATGCATGCCATGCAGGAAGCAAAGGTCGTCGATGTGGCGGTTGACGTTCGGGAAGAGGTTCGAGGCCCAGCGACCGCTTTCGCCATGCTGCGCGAAGTCCCACAGCGGTTTCATCACGCGTTGTGGTGCGCCTTTGCCGGTTTTGGCGATGGCACGGGCGTCCTGCACGTCGATGACCTTGCCGTCCTCTTTGAAGAGACGTGGTTTGTAGTCGTAGGAATCGACGTGGCTCACGCCGCCCTGCATGAAGAGAAAGATGACGCGTTTCGCCCTCGGCTGGTGATGCGGTTGCTTGCCGGCGAGCGGGTTGTTGGCCATCGCGGACAGGGCGAGGCCGCCGAAACCGCAGGCGGTGGTCTGGAGAAACTGGCGTCGGGAAGGGGAGAGCATGCCGCTAGAACGGCGGAAAGGGCGGGAAGCTATCGCTCTGTCACAGCTCAAAGGCCACTTCGACAGGTAGCGGTGATCCGCGGTCCTCGCCGGGCTTCCAACGGCGAGCAATCTCACGCATTATCCAGGCATCGTTTTCCGCCGATGAGCACGGTTTCGGTGCCGGCAGCTCCTCGCGGGCTGCGACCGGATCAAAATCAAGCTCGAGGTAGTAGGGTGGCGTCATGGGGCGAGGTGAAGATACCTTGGGAGCAGGTACTCGCATCCGTATTTTGCAAACAGAGCCTCGACATCAGTCCTCTGTAGTCTGCCTTTTGCCCGCTCCAGCAGCTCGGCGATATCGCGCCCGTCTTTCGTTTCTCGGTCTGGATTGCTGCGGATGGCGTGCAGTTTCAGAGCGATGAGGCTCGGGATGCTGGGAACCCTGACGGTCTGATTTCCAATGCCGAACTCAATCGCGTCCTGGGAGAGCTTCGCAAAGACCTCCGGCCGCACATACATCACGTCCACATCGTCCACGAGCATGCTGGCGTGCTTCCAGCGGGAGAATATCTGGTTCTCCACCTCCTGATGGTATCCCGCTTTTTTCAACGTGGCTGCCATCGCGTCGATGTGAGAGTGGGCGATGAGGAAATCGACATCCTTGGTGAACCTCACGATGCCATGCGCCTCCAGCGACCGGCCGCCGATCAAAAAAAAGGACAGCTCGCCGCGATGCTCGGATCGGTTGAGGAGTTCAACAAGGGCTTCCATGAGGTCCATGTTACGGGTTTCAGGTGTCAGTTCAACCAGCGGCTTCAACACAACAGCACTGGACAAGCTGCCCGTGCCTGGGTAATCGCAGCGCCCCATGTCTGTTCGCGTTCGATTTGCTCCCTCGCCCACCGGTGACCTCCACGTCGGAGGTGCCCGCACGGCTTTGTTTAACTGGCTGATGGCCCGCAAGCTCGGCGGCACCTTCATCCTGCGGGTGGAGGACACCGATGGTGCCCGCAACACGGCGGAAGCCTCCGCTGGCATCCTCAAAGGGTTGCGCTGGCTCGGTCTCGATTGGGATGAAGGTCCCGAGGCCGGTGGCGACTGCGGTCCCTATTATCAAAGCCAGCGCAAGGCCATCTACGACGCCTACTTTGCCAAGCTGGAAGCCGCTGGCCGTGTGTACACCGAGGACAACGGCGCGGTGCGCTTCAAATTCAGCCGCACGGCCATCACCGTGCATGACCTCGTCTGCGGTGATGTGACCTTCGCGCCCACCGAGGAGCCGGACATGACCATCCGCCGCCCGGATGGCAGCTACATCTTCCACTTTGTGAATGTGGTGGACGACATCGAGATGCGCATGACGCACGTCATTCGTGGCGAGGACCATCTTTCCAACACCTGGAAGCATGTGGACCTCTTCAACGCCTTTGGTGCCACACCACCGACGTATGCGCACATCCCGCTCATCCTGAATCCCGATGGCTCCAAGATGAGCAAGCGGGATGAAGGCAGCGCCATTGAGCACAGCTACATGAATGCGGGCTACCTGCCCGATGCGGTCTTCAACTACCTCTGCCTGCTGGGCTGGACGCCGAAGGCCGAGAGCGAAAAACTCTCGCGCAGCGAGCTGGTGGCCCTTTTCGATCCTGAAGCCATTCACAGCAGCAATGCGAAGTTTGATCTCAAAAAGAGCCTGTGGTTCAATGCGCAGTATCTGCGTGAGTTGAGCCCCGGCGACCTTCTCAAGCAGGCGCGGCCGTTTTTGACTGCGAAGGGCCTCACCTGGTCGGATGACGCCATGGCTGCGGCGGCCGTTCACAGCGTCCGGGAGAAGGTGAGCCTGCTCGCCGAGTTGCCGGAGTGGGTGCATTATTTCTTCGTCGAAGACTATGCTTTTGAAGCGGATGTGATGACGAAGCTGAAGGCGAAGCCGGAGAATGCCTCGCTACTCAAAACTGCCACTGACAAACTGGCTGCCGCCACCGAGTGGAGCGAGCAGAGCGTGCAGGACGCCGTCGAGGCCGCTGCCAAAGAACTCAGCGTGAAACCCGGTGCGATGATGCCGCTGCTGCGTTTTGCGCTCAGCGGGCAGTCTCGCGGTCCGGGCGTGACGACGATCGCCCATCTGATCGGTCGCGAAGCCACGCAGAAACGCATCGCGAGGACATTGACTGAGGTTTTGTCGTGAAACTGCATCTCCCGAACCATCCCACGCAGCTTTATCTCATCCGTCACGGCGAGGTGGAGGAGCGTTATCACAAGGTCTTCGGCGGTTCCCGCATCGACATGGCCCTCTCACCGCTCGGCCTGCGTCAGGCGGAGGCTGTGGCGAAGTGGCTGCGAGATACGCCGCTCGATACGATCTACGCCAGCCCCATGCAGCGCGTGCGACAGACGCTCGCTCCCACCGCGACCTCTCGTGAGATGGAACCGGTCTTCCTCGACGGACTCCGCGAGGTCGATTTCGGCGATTGGACCGGAAACCGCTGGGACGAGGTGCAGAGCATTTTTGGCGTGAGCGCCTTTGACTGGCTCGAAATCATCGAAAACGACGGCATCCCGAATGGCGAGCCGGTTTCGCAGATCAAACAACGCGTAGGCGAATGCACTCAGCGCATCCTGGAGGCGCATCCGCATCAGCGTGTGGCCGTGTTTTGCCACGGTGGCATCATCCGCGTGATGCTGGCCCTGCTGCTGGAGATGCCGCTCATGCGCATGGCACACTTCAACATCGAATACGGCTCCATCTCCGTCGTGGAAGTGCAGCCTGAGAAGAAGCACGCCATCGAGATCGAGCTGCTGAACTACCAGCCGCCAGTGGGGTGACGGGAAGGTAGTCCGTGTTCGAAAACCATCTGGAGCGCTTGAATCAGGCGGCAGCAGGGTAGCCATCTCGCTCCGTCGAGATGAGCCGGACGCGTCTCAAGGCCCACAGGTTTACGAGTGTTGGGAATCACATGTGCTTGCGAAAGCCTAATGCTCATCTCGCGGAGCGAGATGGCCACTTTGCTTCGCCAGCCCGCAATCGGCAGATCTCGAACACAGCCTAGCTGCAAAACGGAGGTTAATTCCGCCGACAGCGCTGGAAGACCTCGATGGCCTCGTATTCGGCGAGGCCGAGGGAATCGTAATTGCGTGCGTTTTCGCGGTTCGTCTCCGGCGCTTCTTTTTCGAGGCTGCTGAGGGCGCTGTAGCGATTGAGGGCGTTTTCTTTGCGCTCGATTTGCAGGGGGCTCATCGGCACGGCCATGTCGATCTCGTGGGCTTCGAGGGCGCGTTCCTTGCCGCGATAAAGCCAGAGGCTGCATGCGCTGGCGAATTCCTCGCCGGTGCAGGCCTGCAAAGCGCTGATGAGCAGGCGGAAGGTGATGCCGGAAACGCTGCTCGGATCTGCCGCATCACCAGTGAGGAAGATTTGATGCGGCTTGTGCTCCAGCAG